>NZ_JBSFUB010000048.1:0-51224 GCF_053591575.1 Streptomyces altiplanensis
CTCGCCCGCATCGAGCGCGTCAGCAGGAACAGCGGCGGCAGGTGGAGCAGTTGCACTTCGCCCCGCACAGACCGTTCTGTGCGGGGCGAAGTGCGTGAGTACGGTGGCTGTCTGCCCGCCGGATGCGCGCGGTCGTCTCAGCGCGCCGCGCAGACACGGATGACGAACGCGGCGAACTGGTCGGCGGGCAGGGCACGCGCCAGGTCCGACTCGGCGATCACACCGACCGGCCTGCCTTTCTCCCGGACCACCAGGCGGCGGATACGCGCCTCGCTCATCACCCGTACGGCTTCGTAGACGTCGACGGTCGCCTCGACCGACACGGGAGCGCCCTGCGCGAGATCGCCCGCTGTGACCTGCGCGGGATCGTGGCCCGCGGCGATGCACTTCACGACGATGTCGCGATCGGTGACGATGCCGACGAGTTCGTCGCTGCCGTCGCTGCTCTTCACGGGAAGCGCGCCGACGCGGTGGGCGCGCATCATCTTGGCCGCGCGGCTGAGCGTGTCACTTGCCAGGATGCATCGGACGCCAGGGGTCATCAGGTCACGGACAGCGGTCATGGGACTCCTCCGAGGTGTGCGTATGCGCCACCCGCCATGCTGGACGCGCCCCGACTGGTAGGCGAGCGGTTGGGGGCGTATGGGTGACTGTGCGTGAACCTGGCACGCCATGCCTCGCAGGACGCCGGACCACCCACCGGGCCGCCGCGCTACGGCCCCCGCCCACGCACCGGGCCTCAGCCGAGCCTCAGCAGGGCCTCACCGGGGCGGTGCCGGGCGGCCGATGTCCGGTGCGCCGGCCCGCAGCGAACTGCGGCCCGCCCGCCAGGCGTCCAGCACGTGCTCCTCCCAGCGCGACTCCAGCAGTACGCTCGCCCGGATCCCGAACGCCACGTCCCCGGTCAGCTCCGGCTCCCTGGCCAGCAGGTCCCCGATCACATCGCGGCGCATCACCTGCTCGTGCACGGCGTCCGCCTCGATGTGCTCGGTGAAGAAACGCGTGCACTCCTCGCCCGCGCCCAGCCGTTCCAGAGCCTTCGCCATCCGGCGCGCGCCCGGGGGCGAGGTGATCTCCAGGGTGGCGAAGTTCCCGACCATCGCGCCGCGCAGCGCACGGCGCAGGCCGAAGAGCGACATCGCGTTGACGGGGGCGAGGGTGACGGCGGGCGCGAACTCCAGGTACCGGCCATAGCTCGCGTTAAGTCCCGCGCCCTCCATCAGGCCGGCGAACAGCCCGGCGTGCACACGCTCACCGCGGCCGCCGCCGAACTCGTCGAACTCGACCGCCACCAGCGACGCCTTGGCCTGCCCCTCCAGCCGGGGGATCACCCACGCCTGCGGGTCGGCCTCCTTCAGCTGGTAGAGCGAACGGTGGGCCAGGTACTCGCGCATCTGCTCCCAGGTGCCGTCGTGCATCAGGTGATGGGAGACACCGTCGCCCTCGACCGGTTCGACGAGCAGGGCGTCCAGCTCCGCTGTCACGTCGTCGTCGCCCGGCGCCGCCGCGCGCAGCGCGTCCAGGAAGGCGTCCTCCATGGCACCGCGGAGCCGCAGCAGGTCCAGGTTCCACTCCTGGGCGTCGGAGACACCCCGAAACCCCCGGTAGTGCGGCTCGTACGCCATGTAGAGGGCCAGCTGGAGATCGTCCCCGAACGGATCGGCGGAAGCGGCCTCCTCCAGCGGCAGACCGCCGGGCGGGGGAGACCCGAGCAGTATGTCCCGTACGGCGCCCGACAGGGGCCCGCGCGAGGGGGGCAGCTCAGCGGTGGCGGTCATGCGGTGTCACCCCTGCCGTTCGTGTCGTGGTCCATCCCGTCCTTCTCACCCTTGAGGCCCTCGGCCTCGAAGTCCTCGACCTTCTCCAGAGGGCGTACGGCGGGTCCCTGGAGCACCTCGCCGCCGATCCCGAACCGGGAGCCGTGGCACGGGCACTCCCAGGCACGTTCGGCGTCGTTGAACCGCACGATGCAGCCCAGGTGCGTACACCGGGCCGACAGCGCGTGCAGTTCGCCAGCGTCGTCGCGGTGGACCGCCAGCTGCCGGGCGCCGCTGCGCACCACCGCGCCCTCACCCGGCGCGATCGCCGAGGCGGGCCCGCCGCCCGCCACGAACGGCAGCCGGTCGCCCACGAAGTGCCCGGCCGCCGCGGCCTGGAACCGCAGCAGCGACGGAGCCTCCTTCAGCGGCTGGAGGCGCACCGGGTCGTACAGATCCGCCCAGGGCAGCTTCTGCCCGGTGATCCGTGCGGCGAGCAGCCTGCCCGACATCACGCCGCCGGCCATGCCCCAGCCGTTGAAGCCCGCCGCCACGAAGGCGTGACGCGCGCGCGGATGCAGCGCGCCCACGAAGGGGACGCCGTCCGTCGGCTCGTTGTCCTGGGCGGCCCAGCGGTGCGTGAGCCGCACGTCCGGGAAGCGCCGCGTGGTCCACTGCTCCAGCCGCTCGTACCGTTCACCGACACGGCCCGCTCCCGGGGTGAACTTCTCACCCGTGACGATGAGCAGCCGCTGCCCTTCGCCGTACGGAGCGGTCCGCACCGAACGTGTCGTTCCCTCGGGCGTCAGATACATGCCCCCCGGGTCCTGCTCGGCCGGGACGACGCCGGCCACCACCAGCTCACGGTGCGGCTTCAGCCGCGCGAAGAGAAGCGACCGGTCGAAGACCGGGTAGTGCGTGGCGACCACGACATCGCGGGCCGTGACCGTGCGCCCGTCCTCCGTCGTCAGCCGGCACGGTTCGCCCTCCTCCAGCCCGACGACCCTGGACTCCTCGAAGATCTGCCCGCCGAGCCTCTCCAGGTCGGCGAGGAGGGCGTACAGGTACTTGCGCGGATGGAACTGGGCCTGTTCCTCCACGCGCACCGCGCCCGCGACGGGGAACGGCAGCCCGGTCTCCTCCACGTACGACGCGGGCAGCCCGGCCTCGCGCGCGGCCTCCGCCTCCTCCTCGACCGTACGGGCCCCCTTGGCCGTCTCGGCGTACGTGAACGCCGGGACGCGCTCCAGTTCGCAGTCGATCCCGAGTTCGTCGCACACGGCCACCACGTGACCGATGGCGTCCTGCTGCGAGCGGGCGTACAGCGCGGCGCCCTGTGCCCCGCGGGTGCTGCGCAACCGCTGGTAGACGGTCCCGTGCAGGGCGGAGAGCTTGGCCGTGGTGTGGCCGGTCACTCCGGCGGCGACCCGGGTCGCCTCCAGCAGTGCGACCGACCTTCCGGCCCGGGCTAGCTCCCAGGCCGTACAGATCCCGGCGATGCCCGCGCCGATCACCGCCACGTCCACGTCGAGGCCTTCGGGCGGGCGGGGGCGCGCCGAGGTGTCGCCGTACTCCATCCAGTACGAACCGGGGCGGACAGGGACATCCTTCATTTACAGTTCCTTTCGGCAGGGCCGTTACGACCAGGGGTTTTCGAGGTACCCGCGTCTCATGCGCCTACTCAGACCACCTGGTGTGTACGCCCCCCTGGAAGACACCGAACTGCTCGCACGGACGGCCCGTGAAGAACCGCGGATGCCCGGTGCCGACGTACTCGACGTCGGCACCGGCACGGGTGCCCTCGCCCTGGTGGCCGCCGAATCCGGGGCGGCCAGTGTCACCGCCACCGACCTCTCGCGCAGAGCCGTTCTCGCGGCCCGGTTCAACGCCCGGCTGCGAGGACATCCGGTCCACGTCCGCCGCGGTGACCTGCTGAGCACGGTGGCGAAGCAGAGTTTCGACGTGATCCTTTCCAATCCACCGTACGTCGCTTCCCCCGGCGGCGTACCGGCGAAGAGCGCCGACCTCACCTGGTGGGCGGGTGCGGACGGCCGCGCGGTGCTGGACCGGCTGTGTGTGCAGGCGCCCCCCCTGCTGAGGCCGGGCGGCGTACTGCTGTTGGTGCATTCGGCGCTGTGCGGCGTCGGCGCGACCGTGGACGCCCTGACCGCCCAGGGGCTGCGGGCCGAGCCCGTCGCCCGCGAGACGGTGCCGTACGGACCGGTGATGCGACGGCACGCCGCATGGCTGGAGGCCCAGGGTCTGGTGGACCCGGGCGAGACGAAAGAGGAACTGGTGGTCATCCGTGCCTGGCGCAGCTGAGAGCAAAACCCCCCGGACGCGGGACGACCGGGCTGCCCGGAGGGTCGTCGTCGACCCGCAGGGCCCGGTGCTGATCGAGGGCCCCGTCGAGATCACCCTGCCGGACGGCACGACCGCCCGCTCCGACCGGTTCACGGTGGCCGTGTGCACCTGCCGGCGCAGCCGCCGCTACCCCTGGTGCGACACCAGCCACCGCCGCAGGGCGAATGCCCGGCCCGCGGCCGGGTATCCGGCCGGCTCCGGTGAACGGACGGCCGGTTCCGCATCCGAGACAGGAGGAACAATGACGACCGCACGCCAGATCATGTCCAAGGACACGGAGTGCGTGGGCGAGCAGGAGACCCTGGCGGACGCCGCCCGGACGATGGCGCGGCTCGGCGTGGGCGCCCTGCCCGTCCGCGGCACCGACGAAAAGCTCAAGGGCATGCTGACCGACCGCGACATCGTGGTGCGGGCGCTCGGAGCGGGCAAGGACCCGGGCACGACGAAGACCTCCGAACTGGCGCGGGGCGAAGTGGTGTTCGTCCAGGCGGACGACGACGTCGACCAGGTGCTCCGCACGATGGCGCGGCACAAGGTGCGCAGGCTCCCGGTGATCGAGGACCACCGGCTGGTCGGCATGATCGCCCAGGCCGACGTCGCCAGGGCCCTGCCCGAACCACAGGTCGGTGACCTCCTGGAGGCCCTGTCCGCGGAATGACCATGGGCGACATTCTGGTGGGCACCTGTTCGTGGACCGATTCCGCGCTGGTCTCCAGCGGCTGGTACCCGCAGGGGGCCAGGGGAGCCGAGGGGCGGCTGCGGCACTACGCCTCCCGGTTCCCCGTGGTGGAGGCCGACAGCACGTTCTACGCCGTGCCTTCCGAGCGCGTCAGCGCCCTGTGGGCCGAGCGCACCCCCGAGGGCTTCCTCTTCGACGTGAAGGCGTTCGCCCTCCTCACCGGGCACGGTGCCCGGGTGGGCGCGCTCCCGGCCGACCTGCGGCCGGCGGGCCTCGCCCCGACGGCGTGGGTACGCAAGTCCCAGCTGTCCCCGGACACGATGACGCGGCTGTGGCAGCGGTTCACGGCCGGCGTCGCCCCCCTGCGCGACGCCGGCCGGCTGGGCACCGTGCTGTTCCAGTTCTCCCCCTGGTTCGCCCCCGGCGCCCGCGCACAGGCGTACATCGAGGAGTGCGCGGAGCGGGCCGGGACCCCGATCGCCGTGGAGTTCAGGCACCCCGGGTGGCTCGCCCCGGACCGCGTCGGCGAGACGGCCGGCTTCCTGCGGAGCCGGGGCATCCCCCTGGTGGCCGTCGACACGCCCCAGGGGCTGCCCGACTCGGTGCCGCCCGTCGCGGAGGCGACGGCGCCCGCACTCTCGGTCGTACGGTTCCACGGGCGCAGCCCGCAGTGGGGCACCGGCAGCAAGGAGGACCGCTACCGGCACCACTACACCCGCGACGAACTCAGGGGCTGGCTTCCGCGCATCCACGCGCTCGCGGAACGTACGGAACAGGTCCACGTGCTCTTCAACAACTGCTGCGCCGAGGCGTCGGTCGAGGCGGCCGAGACGATGTGCGGACTGCTGGCGGACCAGGGGGCCGACGGGACAGTCTGACCGTCCGAGGCGGGCGTCCCGCATGTCCCCGGACACGTCCGCGGGCTCCGTGCCGGCCGGCCGCCGCGGTCGACCTGGCCCTACCGGCAGGAGGCGGGGACATGCGCGACGCCGGCCCGGGCCTCTTCGGGCCCGGATCCGTCACCTGGCAGATGCACAGCGACCCGGTGATGTGGATCGCGGGCCTCCGCCCGCTCCACCTCCAGGCACCGCACCGCGCGCCGTCCGCGGCGTCATGCAGAACAGCGACTTCCGCAAGGACGCCCGGGGCCGGCTGATGCGCACCGCCTCCTCCCTCGGCACCCTCACCTACGGCACCACGGACGCCGCCGAGCGGGCCGGCGCCCGCGTCCGCAGGATCCACAGCATGCTCGGCGCCACCGGCCCGGCCACCGGCGAGCGCTGCGGCGTCGACGAACCGGAGCTGCTGCTGTGGATGCACTGCGCCGAGGTCGGCTCGTACCTGGACGTCGCGCGCCGCTCGGACCTGGGGATCAGCGACGCCCAGGCCGGCCAGCACCTCGAAGAACAGCGCGAAAGCGCCCGCCCGGTCGGCCTCGACCCGGCCCGGGTCCCGGCGTCCACGGCCGGACTCGCCGCCTGCTGCGAGCGGGTGAGGCCGGAACCCGCCGCCGGGCCCGAAGCGCGCGAAGTCGACGATTTCCTCCGCAGCCCCCGGTGCATCCGCTGCTCGTACCGGCGCGCGCACTGCTGTGGCGGCGCGTGGCCGCACTCGCGTACGCCTCACTGCCTCCCTGCGCCCACGAGCTGTACGGCCGCCCCGTCGCCGCACCGCGGACCGTGACCCGTAGGCCCGCCATGGCCGGAACCGCCCTGCGCTGCGTCCCCTCCCGTGTGCGGTGGCAACTGCCGCCCCAGCACATTCTGAGAGCGATGGCGCGCCTCGGGCCCGACGCGCGCCCCGCCCCGTACAAACTCCGCAGACAGGCGGCCATACTGGACGGGCCGGGGAGGGCGCAGCGAAGTGACGGGGGCGACAGCACGAGATGGCGGACACCAGGCTGATCCAAGGCCGGTACCGGCTGCTCGACCTGATCGGGCGCGGAGGCATGGGCGAGGTGTGGCGGGCCCGCGACGAGTCGCTGGGCCGCCGGGTCGCCGTCAAGTGCCTCAAGCCGGTGGGGCCCCAGCACGACGAGTCCTTCACGAGGGTGCTGCGCGAACGCTTCCGCAGGGAGGCGCGCGTGGCCGCCGCCCTCCAGCACCGCGGTGTCACCGTCGTCCACGACTTCGGCGAGCACGACGGCGTCCTCTACCTCGTGATGGAACTGCTCGAAGGGCGCAACCTCAGCCAGCTCCTGGAGGACAACCAAGCGCATCCGCTCGACATCGCCGAGGTCGTCGACATCGCCGAACAGGTCGCCTGGGCCCTCGCCTACACGCACGACCAGGGCATCGTCCACCGGGACCTGAAGCCCGCCAACATCATGCGGCTCACCGACGGCACGGTGAAGATATGCGACTTCGGCATAGCGCGCCTGGGCCACGACATCGGCTTCAGCTCCCGGCTCACCGGCACCGGGATAGCGATGGGCACCCCGCACTACATGTCGCCCGAGCAGATCGGCGGCGACCACGTCGACCACCGCAGCGACCTCTACTCGCTGGGCTGCGTGCTGTACGAGATCGCCACCGGCGTTCCGCCGTTCGACCTCGACGACGCCTGGGCGGTCCTCGTCGGCCACCGCGACACGCAGCCGGAGCCGCCGCGCACCCACCGCCCCGGACTTCCCGAGTTCTTCGACCGCATCGTCCTCGACCTGCTCGCCAAGACGCCCGAGGAACGGCCCGCCGACGCCAAGGACCTGGCGCACCGCCTGACCGCGGCACGCGCGGCGGGCTCCGTCGCGGTGCCGGTGCCGGTGCTTCCGTCCGCCCTGCGCCCGCCGGCCGGGCGCCCCGGACAGCCGCCGTCGCGCGCCCCCCGCCTGCCCTCCTGGACCCGCGGCATGACGACCGGCCACAAGGCGAGCGGCACACGGGCCCCCGCGTCCGCCCCGCCCGACCACACCGCGGGCCTGACGGGGGAGTGGACCACCGGCGTCGGCCTGCGGGCCGTGCCCGCCGCTCCGGCCACGGCCCGGCCGGAGCGGCACACCCCCTCGCCCGAGGCGCCGGCCGTACTCACCAGCAGGCACGACGCGGGCCTCAGCCTCGGCCGTCTCGGCCGCTGGACCGAAGCGGGCGAGGTGCACCGCGCGGTCGCCGCCGAGCGCGAACTCGTCCTGGGCCCGGACCACCCCGACACCCTCGCCAGCCACTACGAGGTCGGCTTCACCCTCAGCAGGACCGGGCACGCCGCCGAAGCCCTGCGCGCGTTCGGCCGCGTGGCCGAGGGGCGCGAGCGCACCATGGGCCCCGACCACCCCGAGACGCTCGCCGCACGGCAGGAGACGGCGTACGTACTGGGCCAGCTCGGCCGCCACGTCGAGGCGCACCAGGTGTACACGGACGTGCTCGCCTCCCGGGAGCGCACCATGGGGCCCGAGCACCCCGACACGCTGCGCTGCCGGCACAACCTGGCGTTCAACCTGAGCAGACTGGGGCGCCTGGAGGACTCGTACCGCATGGCGCTCGAAGTCGCCACGGCCCGCGCCAGGGTGCTCGGCGCGACGCACCCGGACACGCTCGTCACGCGGTACGAGGTCGCGTACGCACTCGGCCGGCTGGGGCGCTGGACGGAGGCCCTCCAGACGTACCGGGAGGTCGCCCGGGCCCGCGCGCAGGTGCTCGGCGCCGACCACCCCGACACCCTCGCCGCCCGCTACGAGATCGGCATCAGCCTCGGGCGGCTCGGCCGCAGTGCGGAGGCCCTGGAGCTCTACCGGGACCTGGTCGGCGACCGCACCCGGGTGCAGGGCCCCGCCGATCCCGAGACGCTGCGCGCCCGGCACGGCCTCGGCGTCAACCTCGGCCGCCTCGCCCGCTGGGAGGAGGCCCTGGCCGAGGCCCGCGACGTCTGCGCGATCCGCGAACGTGTCCTGGGCCCCGACCACCCCGATACGCTCGTCAGCCGCCGCGAGGTCGCCGTCGGCCTCGGCTGGCTGGGCCGCTGGGCCGACGCGCTCGCCGTCTACCGGCAGGTCGCCGGGGCCCGCGAACGTGTCCTCGGCGCCGACCATCCCGACGCCCTGGCCGGCCGCAACGACGAGGCGCACTGCCTGGAGCAGCTCGGGCGCGGCGCGGAGGCCGCCGAGCTGTACCGGCGGGTGGCCGATCTGCGCCGGCGGAGCGGGGCGCGGAGCCACTGAGTCACCAGGCCCGGGGCCGTACACGTCCCGCACGTACACGGAGACAGGAGCGCGCACGCCATGCCCGTACAGGACAGCTATGACGCCGTGATCGTGGGCGGCGGCCACAACGGTCTGGTCGCCGCCGCCTACCTGGCCCGCGCGGGGCGCTCCGTCCTCGTGCTGGAACGTCTGGACCGCACCGGCGGCGCGGCGGTTTCCACCCGCCCCTTCACCGGAGTCGACGCCCGGCTCTCCCGCTACTCGTACCTGGTCTCACTGCTGCCCCGGCGGATCGTCCGCGACCTCGGTCTCGACTTCGCCGTACGCAGGCGCACCGTCTCCTCGTACACCCCGGGCGGACGCGGACGTGCGGGCCTGCTGGTCGGCGGCGACGCCGGCAGGACCCGGGAGTCGTTCGCCCGGCTCACGGGCGGCGACAGGGAGTTCACGTCCTGGCAGTCCTTCTACGCCGTCATGCGCCGCGTCGCCGAGCGCGTCTTCCCCACCCTCACCGGGCCACTGCCCACCCGGGAGGCCCTGCGCGCCCGTATCGGCGACGAGGCGGCCTGGCGGATGCTCTTCGAGGAACCGCTCGGTGTCGCGATCGAGGAGTACTTCACCGACGACCTCGTACGGGGCACGGTCCTCACCGACGCGCTGATCGGCACCTTCGCCGACGCCCACGATCCCACGCTGCTCCAGAACCGCTGTTTCCTCTACCACGTGATCGGCGGCGGAACGGGCGACTGGAACGTGCCGGTCGGCGGCATGGGGGCGCTCACCGACGCGCTCGCGAACGCGGCCGGGGCGGCGGGCGCCGAGATCGTCACCGGCCACGAGGCGACCCGTGTCGACACCGACGGAAGCCGCGCCGAAGTGACCTTCCGGAGCGACACGGGCGAGGCGACCGTCGCCGCCCGCCACGTTCTCGTGAACGCCTCGCCCGAAGCGCTCGCGGCCCTCACCGGGGGAGAACCTCCCGCACCCGCCGAGGGAGCCCAGTTCAAAGTCAACATGCTGCTGCGCAGACTTCCGCGGCTGCGCGACCGCTGCGTGGACGCGCGCGAGGCGTTCGCGGGAACGTTCCACGTCGCGGAAGGGTACGGCCAATTGGCGGCCGCGTACGGGGAAGCCTCAGCGGGACGGCTGCCGAGCGTTCCGCCGTCCGAGATCTACTGCCACTCCCTGACCGACCCCTCGGTCCTCGGCCCGGAACTCGCCGCCCGGGGCTACCAGACCCTGACGCTCTTCGGCCTGCACACCCCGGCACGCCTCTTCGCCCACGACAATGGAGCGGCCCGCGCCGAACTCCTCGCGGCCACCCTCGCCCAGCTCGACACCCACCTCGAAGAGCCCCTCTCCGACTGCCTCGCGCCCGACGCGGACGGCCGCCCCTGCATCGAGGCGAAGACACCGCTCGACCTCGAAAGGGAGCTGCGGCTGCCCGGCGGCCACATCTTCCACCGCGCGCTCTCCTTCCCGTACGCCGACGAGTCCGCCGGGACGGGCCGGTGGGGCGTCGAGACGGCGCACGCGAACGTCCTGCTGTGCGGCGCCGGAGCCGTACGCGGCGGCGGAGTCAGCGGCATCCCCGGCCACAACGCGGCGATGGCCGCGCTCGGGCGCTGATCCGCGAACCGGGCCGCGTCAGGCCCGGTTCGCGGGAGTTCGCGGGAGTTCGCGGGAGAAGGAAAGGCCCGCCGGTGCCGCTGTCGCCGGAGCCGGGTCAGCCCGGGTCAGTCCGGGCCAGCCCGGGTCAGTCCTCGGACGCCGTCCAGCCCGATGCCTCGATACGGGCGGCGTCCGCGGGCCTGGCCTCGTCGAAGAGGGTGCGGCGGCCGTCGTCGACCCGCATCCCGTCGACGTACGCGCCCCGCCCGACGTACAGCGTGTCGGTCCGGTACCGCCAGCGCAACCGCACCTCCTGGCCGCGCCAGGCCGCGAGGTCCGCGCCCAGCCGGTGCCAGACGCGCCCCGACCAGCCGGTGACCGCGCCCGCCGGGTGCGGCTGCGGCTCCTGGCCCTTGCGCACGGTCGTGAACGGCACCGCCTGCCAGGTGGCGCCCCCGTCCGCCGAGAGTTCGAGGAAGAGGCGGTCGGACCCGGGCTCGGTGTCCCACCACAGCGAACAGCGCAGACGGGGGCGGTCCGGGGCGAGCGTGAGGGCGGGCAGGGTGAGCGTGGCCGTGGTGGCGGAGGCCATGCCGGAGAACCAGGCGGTGCGGCCGTGGGCCGGGCGTACGGCGACGGCGCGGGCCAGGTTGTTGGCGGCGGCCACGCGCGGGGCGCTGCCGGACCGCCGGCTGCGCACGGGGTGGACGGAGTTGCCGAGTACGACGAGGAAGGAGTCGGTCGACGGGTCGAGGACCAGGCTGGTGCCGGTGAACCCGGTGTGGCCGGCGGTCTTCGGAGTGGCCATCGCGCCCATGTACCAGTGCTGGTGGAGCTCGAAGCCGAGACCGTGCTCGTCGCCGGGGAAGGCGGTGTTGAAGTCGGTGAACATCAGCTCCACCGACTCGGGCTCCAGGATCCGGGCCCGCCCGTACGCGCCGCCGTTGAGGAGCGTACGCGCGAGGACCGCCAGGTCCCAGGCGGTGGAGAACACCCCGGCGTGTCCCGCGACGCCGCCGAAGCCGTACGCGTTCTCGTCGTGCACCTCGCCCCACACCAGCCCCCGGTCGAGACCGGACCAGGGCAGCCGGGCGTCCTCGGTGGCGGCGATCTTCGGCTTCCAGGAGGCGGGCGGATTGAAACGAGTGCGGTGCATCCCGAGCGGAGCGGTGATCTCGTCGCGCAGCAGGGCGTCCAGGGTGCGACCGGTGATCTCTTCGAGGACCAGTTGCAGCGAGATCAGGTTCAGGTCCGAGTAGAGGTACTTGGTCCCGGGCACGCCGGCCGGTGTCTCGTTCCACAGAAGCCGCAGTTTTCCCTCCCGCGTCGGCTCCTTGTAGAGCGGAATCCACGCGCGGAACCCGGACGTGTGCGTGAGCAGCTGACGTACCGTCACGTCCTGCTTCCCCGCGCCCCCGAACTCCGGGAGGTACGCGGCGACCCTCTCCTCCAGCTCCAGCGCGCCCCGCTCGATCTGCTGCACGGCGAGCATGGAGGTGAAGAGTTTCGAGACCGACGCCAGGTCGAAGACCGTGTCCTCGGCCATCGCGATCTGCTGGTCCGCCGGGAACTCCACCGCCGTGTCGGTCTTCTCGTCGTACGCCGAGTAGCGCACCGCCGAGCCGATCGCCTGATGCAGCGCCACCGTGCCGCCCCGTCCGGCGAGCAGGACCGCGCCCGCGTACCAGGGGTGCTTGGGGGAGGGGCCGAGGTAGCGCTCCGCGTCGGTGACGAGCTGCTTCAGGGGGCCGGGGAGCAGCCCGGCACGCTCGGGCGAACCGCGCCGCAGCGTCGGCCGTCCGCCGCCTCCGTCGGCTTCCTTCGCCGTCGCCGCCGCCCGCCCCGCGGTCAGGGGCGCGAGCACCAGGGCGCCGCCCAGCGCCATGATGCCGCCGCCCAGCCTGCGCCGGCTGATTCCTCTGTCCGCTGCACCGCCGGTCACGAGCCACCCCTTGTGAAAGTAACTTCCGCCACGTGCTCAACAAGTGAAACTTTCTTGCAGGGGAAGGGTGCTGTCAACCGTCCCGCACCTGCCCGGCATCCGCGCGTCTGCCGCTCGGACACGGTCACGGCGCATGCGTCACGTCGTCGAGGTGAACATCTCCGTCGACGACGTGCACCCGCCCGACGAGTCCCACGAGGGCGGCTCGAACGCGGAATCCCGCGTGGAGCGAAGGGTCTCGCGGCCGTACCGGCGGCCGGGGAGGCGCAGCGCCTCGCCGTCGGCGCCCTGGCCGGGTCCCTGTTCGCTTTGGGCCGATCCGGCGCGATCGCCGGAATCACGCGGTCCGTGCCGGGCCGGCGAGCCGGCGGACGCCCCACGCGCGGAACGGGCCCCCACCGCACCGGTGGGGGCCCGTCGCCACGCCGTCCGGCGTCAGCGCTCGCGCACGCGCTCCACCCGCAGTTCCGGCGACCTGAGGATGTCCTTCTCGCAGAACCGCGACGTCACCCAGCGCTCGCCCGAGTACAGCCCGGTCTGGTCGCCGGAGTACGGCGACGCCGGGTTCGACGACTGCGCGTAGGTCAGCAGGGTGCGCGCCACCGGGCAGCGGCCGCCGTCCCAGCCCACCGCCTGGATGTGGCTGGAGCCGGCCGTCACGTCCGTGTAACCGCCGCCCGCCGCGTTCCACACGGGCTCGATCTTGTTCCAGATGCCGAGCGACTCCGTCCCGCCGTGGACCGGGACGCGCTTGCCGCCGCGTACGACGAACTGGTGCTCGCCCAGCGGCGCGTCGAGCGCGATGCCCGCCGCCTTCAGCTCCTCCACCGCGTGGGCGAGGGCAGCGGCGAAGCCGGGCGCGGCCGTGTTGAGGGTGTTCGGCGTACGCACCGGATCGGCGGGGGAGAACGGCACCTTCCACAGCTGGGCCGCCGGCACGGACGCCACCAGCCTGCGCCAGAACCGGTCGAAGAGCAGCGCGCCCCTGCTGTCGCTGTTCACCGTCCTGTCCCACCGCCGCAGCACGTCGCACGCGTCCTTGAGGTCCGGGCGGTCCGCCGCGAGCGCCGTGCACGCCTTCGCCGCGTCGGCCGCCGCCAGGTCTCCCGCGGGCGCCCGGTTCGCGAACTGCTGCCGCTGCAGGTCACCGACGGTCAGGCGGCCCTTCTCCGCCATGGCCGACACGTCCTCGACCGCGCCGCGCGTGCGCAGGGAGCGGGGCGTCGCGACCGTGCCGAAGACCCGCTCGTAACCGGTCAGCGGCCGGTCCGCGTTGGTCAGCCAGGCGCTGTCGTTGGAGTTCTCGACGTACGGCGCCTCCTTGAGCACCGGCATCTTCGACGGGCCGAAGATCCCCGGCTGCACCGCGTCCTTGTCCGAGCCGAGCGCGCAGTCGGTGCGCGAGCCGTCCAGTACGGCGACCCCGGACGCCGGGTACGTCGCCTTCCCGAGCGGTGTCGAACAGCGGTGCGCGAGGTCGTCGGTGATCCGTGGCAGGACCTGTGACTGGCTGAAGAAGGAGTGCCCGGCGGAGTCCGCCGCGACGGTGTTCACCCAGGGCAGTCCCTGGACGCGGCGCAGGGTCTCCTGGATGTCGCGCGTGGAGCGGGCCTTCGCGAAGCCCAGCGCGGTGTCGGAGCCCCGCAGGTT
This sequence comes from Streptomyces altiplanensis, assembly GCF_053591575.1. Taxonomy (NCBI): domain Bacteria; kingdom Bacillati; phylum Actinomycetota; class Actinomycetes; order Kitasatosporales; family Streptomycetaceae; genus Streptomyces; species Streptomyces altiplanensis. The sequence goes on from NZ_JBSFUB010000048.1 coordinate 14,136, forward strand.
GGCGGCGTTCGGATCGTTGAGGGCGTACGCCGTCGTCGCCGACCAGGGCAGCGGCAGCGAGGCACCGAGCGCGGTGACGACCGGCCCGTACCGGGTCCACCACTGGGTCCGTGTCACCGGCGCCCCGCCCTTGACCGGCACGGACACCGTCCGCTTCGTCATCCGCTCCTTCTCGCCGTCCACGAGGTACGCCGTCGGGTCGGCCGGATCCAGCGTCAGCTGGTGGAGGCTGAGGGGGACACCCGTCGCGACCGTGTGGCTCCAGGCCACCTTGTCGTTGAAGCCGATGCTGACGGCGGTCGTGCCCAGCAACGAACCGCCGGAGACGTTCAGTTCGCCCGGGATGGTCTGCTGCGACTGCCAGAAGCGCCGGCCGCCCTGCCAGGGGTAGTGCGGATTGCCCAGCAGCAGCCCGCGCCCGTTCGCGGTGGTCCTCCCGCTGAACGCGACGGCGTTGGACCCCATGTCGGCGTTCTGCGGAGCGAACATCTCGCGCGCCGCACCGGCCGCCCGCGCCGGATCGACCGTGCTCACGGGCGCGGCTCCCGTGGGGGCGGCGTCCGGCGGCGCGGCGGCCGTGATGCCGTCGACGCCGCGTCCCTGGCCGCCCAGGACGGAGACCGCGAACCCGCGCCTGGCGACGTCCAGCGGCGTCACCGGGCGCACCCAGTCGGCGTCCTTGCAGGCCGGGTCGGTGATGCGGTTCTGCTTCAGCCACGCGTTGTACCCGGCGGCCCAGCCGCGCATCGACTCCTCGACCTGCCGGCTGGGGCCGGCGGGGGCGGGCGTGGCCAGCAGCTTCTCGACCGTGCCCGCGTCCCGTACGCCGGCGAAGTACAGGTCGCTGGACAGGTTCCCGGTGGCGGACGACAGTGAGAAGTCGGGCGCCGCGTCCGGGCCGAAGTGGCGCGAACGCTCGCCGCGCACGGTCACGAACCCGTCGGCGAGCGTGCACACCTGGTCGGCGGCCTGGGCCCAGCCGGTGCCGAAGCCGAGGTTCGCGTAGTCCTTGGCCACGATGTGCGGAATGCCGTGCTCTGTGTAGCGGATGAGGGCGGACAGCCTGCCGGACGACGGATGGCGGTCGCGGGAACCGGCGTCGGTGGTCCCGGAGGCGGCCCCGGCGGCGGCCGGCGGCAGCACGGCCGCCGCGGTGACCAGGGCTATTCCGGTGAGCGTGAGCCGTTTCAGGCGAGTACGGAAGTGCAACGTGCCTCCCAGAGTGACTGCGGCGCAAGGGGCTGGCAGAGTGATTGGTCCATGCAGGCATCCTGATGCGCTCATGTCAACATCCCGGTCGGTATCCAGTCCCTCGGCCACTTGACCCCGGTGGCACCGCGACCCAGGATCACGCCATGACGACAGACGTACGCGGCAGCACAGTCGACGGGATCGTGCGCCGCAGCGCGCGGCGGACCCCGGAGCGCACCGCCCTGCGGTACGCCGACCGGACCTGGACCTACGCCGAGCTGGACGCCGCGGTGTCCACCGCCGCCGCCGAACTGGTCGCCTGCGGCCTGGAGGACGGCGACCGGGTGGCGGCCTACGGCCGCAACTCGGACGTGTACCTGATCGCCTTCCTCGCCTGCGCACGCGCCGGGCTCGTCCATGTGCCGGTCAACCAGAACCTGACGGGTGACGACCTGGCGTACATCCTGGAGGACTCGGGCAGCGCGCTGGTCCTCGCCGACCCCGGCCTCGCGCACCGCCTTCCCGCGGGCGTCGCCGTGCGCCCGCTGCGGGACGCCGAGGGATCGCTGCTCGCCGCGCTGGGCACCCCGCGGCCGTTCGAACCGGACCGGGACGCCCGGGACGTCGTGCAGTTCCTGTACACCTCCGGCACCACGGCGCTCCCGAAGGGGGCGATGATGACGCACCGCGCACTCGTCCACCAGTACGTCAGCGCCATCACCGCGCTGGACCTCGAGGAGAGCGACCGGCCGGTCCACTCGCTGCCGCTCTACCACTCCGCGCAGATGCACGTGTTCCTGCTGCCGTACCTCGCGGTCGGCGCGGAGAACGTCATCATCGACGGGCCCGACGCGAAGACGGTCTTCGACCTGGTGGAGGCGGGGCGGGCGGACAGCCTCTTCGCGCCGCCCACGGTCTGGATCGGCCTGTCGAACCACCCGGACTTCGCCACCCGCGACCTGGGCGGACTGCGCAAGGCGTACTACGGCGCGTCCGTCATGCCCGTACCGGTACTGGAGCGGCTGCGCGAACGGCTGCCCGGGCTGGCCTTCTACAACTGCTTCGGCCAGAGCGAGATCGGCCCGCTGGCCACCGTCCTCGGGCCGGACGAGCACGAGGGACGGATGGACTCGTGCGGCAGGCCCGTGCTCTTCGTCGAGGCGAAGGTCGTCGACGGGAACGGCGACGAGGTCCCCGACGGAACGGCGGGCGAAGTCGTCTACCGCTCACCGCAGTTGTGCGAGGGCTACTGGCACAGGGCGGCCGAGACCAGGGAGGCGTTCCGCGACGGCTGGTTCCGCTCCGGAGACCTCGCGGTGCGCGACCGCGAGGGGTACTTCACGATCGTCGACCGGGTGAAGGACGTCATCAACTCCGGTGGCGTGCTCGTCGCCTCACGGCAGGTCGAGGACGCGCTCTACACCCACCCGGGCGTCGCGGAGGCGGCGGTCGTCGGACTGCCCGACGACCGCTGGATCGAGGCCGTCACCGCCGTCGTCGTACCGCGCGGCGAGGTGACGGAAGAGGAACTCCTCGCGCACGCCCGAGAGAAGCTCGCCCACTTCAAGGCCCCGAAACGGGTGCTGTTCGTGGACGAGCTGCCGCGCAACGCCAGCGGGAAGATCCTCAAGCGCGAACTGCGGGACCGCTTCGGCGCGTTCACCCCGCCCGCAGATCCTCGATCCGCCTGAGCTTGCCCACCGACCGCTCCAGTGTCCCGGGGCCGACGATCTCGACCCCCACCGACACCCCCACGCCGTCCTTCACGGCGGCCGCGATCGACGCCGACGCGGCCGCCCGCTGCTCCCCGGTGGACTCGGCCCGAGCCTCCGCCCGTACGGTCAGGTGGTCCATCCGGCCCTCGCGGGTCAGCCGCAGCTGGAAGTGCGGGGCGACACCGGGCGTACGCAGCACGATCTCCTCGATCTGGGTGGGGAAGAGGTTCACGCCGCGCAGGACGACCATGTCGTCGCTGCGGCCGGTGACCTTCTCCATCCGCCGGAAGCCGGGGCGTGCCGTTCCCGGGAGCAGCCGTGTGAGGTCGCGCGTGCGGTAGCGGACGACCGGCATGGCCTCCTTGGTGAGCGAGGTGATGACCAGCTCGCCCCGCTCGCCGTCGGGCAGCACCTCACCCGTGATCGGGTCGACGACCTCCGGATAGAAGTGGTCCTCCCAGATGTGCAGACCGTCCTTGGTCTCCACGCACTCCTGCGCCACTCCGGGGCCGATGACCTCCGACAGCCCGTATATGTCGACGGCGTCGATCGCGAACCGCTCCTCGATCTCGCGCCGCATCTCCTCGGTCCACGGTTCGGCGCCGAAGATGCCGGCCTTGAGGGAGGTCGTACGGGGATCGACGCCCTGGCGCTCGAACTCGTCGAGCAGCGTCAGCATGTACGACGGCGTCACCATGACGATCTCGGGGCGGAAGTCCTGGATCAGCTGCACCTGGCGCGCGGTCATGCCGCCCGACGCGGGGATGACGGTGCAGCCGAGCCGCTCGGCCCCGTAGTGCGCGCCGAGCCCGCCGGTGAACAGGCCGTACCCGTACGCCACATGCACCTTGTGGCCGGGGCGGCCGCCGGCCGCGCGGATCGAGCGGGCGACCACGTCGGCCCACATGTCCAGGTCGCGCTCGGTGTAGCCGACGACCGTCGGACGGCCCGTCGTGCCGCTGGACGCGTGGATGCGGCGGATGTCGGACTCGGGAACGGCGAACATGCCGAAGGGGTAGTGGTCGCGCAGGTCGGTCTTGACCGTGAAGGGGAAGCGGGCGAGATCGGCGAGCGAACGGCAGTCCTCGGGACGGAGTCCGGCCTTGTCGAACGACTGCCGGTAGAACGGGACGTTCTCGTACGCGTGGCGCAGAGTCGTCCGCAGCCGCCCGAGTTGCAGCGCGCCGAGCTCCTCGCGGCCGAGCTGCTCCGCCGCGTCCAGCAAAACCGTCATAGGTGACTCTCCCGCACCGGCCGGACAACCGATCATTCGGTTGATCTTCCGTGGGCCAGTAATCCAGGAGCCCGGTCGGACGTCAAGGGAGTGCGTTGCCCAGGGCCTCCGGCAGTTGACATGATCTTGCGCATGGGGACATTCAGCGCGTACGACGGGACCACACTCGCCTACCGCCTCGTGGGGGAGGGGGAGCCGCTGGTCTGCCTGCCCGGCGGCGCCATGCGCGCCTCCGCCTACCTCGGCGACCTGGGCGGGCTCGCCGCCCACCGGCGGCTCGTCCTCCTCGACCTGCGCGGCACCGGTGACTCCGAGGTCCCGGCCGACCCGGCGACGTACCGCTGCGAGCGGCTCGTCGCCGACGTCGAGGCGCTGCGCGAACACCTGGGCCTGGAGCGGATGGATCTGCTGGCGCACTCGGCGGCGGGCAGTCTCGCCATGCTGTACGCCGCCGCCCACCCCGGCCGCGTCCGCCGCCTGGCGCTCGTCACACCGACCGCGTGGGCGGCGGGGGTGCCGGTGACGGCCGAGGACCGGCTGGCGGCGGCGCGGCTGCGGCAGGACGAGCCGTGGTTCGAGGAGGCGTACGCCGCCCTCGAAGCCCAGCTGCGCGGCGCCGACGCACCCGGTTCGGCCCGTCCGTTCCTCTACGGGCGCTGGGACGCGGCCGCCCGGGCGCACGCCGCGGCGAGCCCGCTCCAGCTGAACGAGGCGGCGGCGAAGGTGTTCGTCACCCAGAGCGTCTTCGATCCGCCGGCGACGCGCACCGCGCTGGCGGCGCTCCGGGCGCCGGTACTCGTGCTCGCCGGGGAACGCGACGGTGTACCCACCCCGGAGCGCGCCGCCGAGATCGCCGCGCTCTTCCCCGCCGCCGAACTGACCGTCCAGCCCGGCGGCGGCCACTTCCCGTGGCTGGACGACCCCGGCCGGTTCGCCCGTACCGTGGGCGCCTTCTTCGATCCGGAACTGCGGAGCGTACGGGCGAACGGTGTCCGGATCGCGTACCGCACCTGGGGCGATCCCGCCGCGCCGCCCGTCGTGCTGCTGCACGGCCGGTCCGGGAACAGCGCCCACTGGACGCACGTCGCGGAGCGGCTCGCCGCCACCCGGCGGGTGTACGCCCCCGACCTGCGCGGCCACGGGCTGAGCGACTGGCCGGGCACCTACTCGTACCCCCTGATGCGTGACGACGTACGGGCGTTCCTCGACGCGCTCGGCCTGGACCGCACGGACCTCGTCGGTCACTCCATGGGCGGCCTGGTCGCCGCGCTGGTCGCCCAGGCGTGCCCGGAGCGGATCGGCCGGCTCGTCCTGGAGGAGCCCGTTCCGCCCTTCCCCGCGGACCCGCCGCGCCCGGTCCCGGTCCGCACGGACGAGGAGCGGGACTTCGACTGGGACGTCCTCCCCGCCACCGACGCGCAGCACAACGACCCGGACCCCGCCTGGCGCGAGGGCCTGGCCTCCATCACCTCACCCGCGCTGCTGATCGCGGGCGGCCCCGCCAGCCACCTGCCGCAGGACCGGCTGGCGCGGACGGCGGAGCTGATCCCCGGCTGCCGCCTGGTGACCGTCGGCGTGGGCCATCTGATCCACCAGGACGCGCCCGAGGCGTTTCTCGCGGAGCTCAGGGCGGCCGGCTGCTCCTGACACGGTGTCTGGCAACGTGGCGTACCGGCTGGTAATAATCATGCTGCCGCGACTGCCGCGACTGCCGCGACTGCCGCGACTGCCGCGACTGCCGCGACTGCCGCGACTGCCGTGGCTCACGACTGCCATGGCAGCCGTACCTTCCGTATCTTCTGCATCTTCCGCTTCTGCCCTGGAGGCCCAGTTGACCGCCACCGACCGTTCCGCGCGTCTGCTCGTGGGGCTTCTCGCGGCGGCCGGCGCCGCCCACATCGTGGCGCCCAGGCAGTTCGACGCGATCGTTCCCCGGGCGCTGCCGGGAAGCCCCCGCGCCTGGACGCACGCGAGCGGCGTCGCCGAGCTCCTGCTGGCGGCGGGGATCGCGGTGCCCCGCACCCGGCGGGCGGGCGCGGTCGCCGCCGCGTGCTTCTTCGCGGGCGTCTTCCCGGCCAACGTGAAGATGGCGTACGACTGGCGCCACAAGCCCGCCCCGCTCAAGGTCCTGGCCTGGGGACGGCTCCCGCTCCAGGTCCCGCTCGTCCTGTGGGCGGCCAGGACCGGCCGGGACGCCACTCGCTGAGTCCGCCCGTGCGCGCGGCTCAGCGCCTGCGCGTACGCGTGGTCCTGCGCCAGCCGAAGGGGCCCGGCAGGTCCACGGAGGTGGTGCGGCGGCCCGTACTGCTGACGGTGTGCCGGGGGCCGCTCCCGCCGCCCGTCGTGAGGGACCAGGAGCGACGGTTGATGTTCAGCCGCACCCCCGGGAGGATCCGGAAGCTCTTGCGGAATGTGATCGGCATGGTCGGCGTCCTTCGAGTCTGGGATCCGATGCTGTACGGGTGTCCCGTCCTGCCCGTACCATGCCCCGCCGCCAGGACGCGGTGCGGGGAAATCTCGCTGGTGGTGCGGTGATTGCCCCACATACCATCCGACCGTGACGACACCGGCGGACGAACCCCTGCACGATGCGGTACGCCGGACCGGCAGGCCGGCCGGCGGCCCCGGCGCCGGGACCTGCTCGCCGGCCCTCTTCCACCGCCTCGTCACGCACGAGGACCCCCGCCAGAGGTACCGGGGACTGGTACTCCTGGCCGAGCGGCTGGAGACGGACCGCACCATCGGTGAAGCGGACTTGGCGCGGTTCGCTGAGGCGCTGCCCGGACCCATGGTGGAGCCACCGGAGGCGGCGCTCGTTCTGGCGGGGCTGTACGAGCGCCTGCGACCGCACCTCGGCGGACGGCGCCCGCCGCCGTGGCGTACGGCTGGACTGCCGGCAGAGGTACGGATCGCCTGGCTGCGCGCGGAACTTCTCCACGATCCGGCGCTGGTGCGAAGAGAACCCCCGGGTGAACTCCTGTACCAGGCCGTACGGGAGACCAGTGTCACCGGCGCGCACCGCCCCGGCCACCCCGACCGCCTCGTGGCCGAACTGGCGCGCAGCGGTGACCCGGTGCTCCGGGCCGAGGCCCTGCGGCTGGCCCGGGAGGGGCTGCACGCCGGAGTGCTGGCCCCCGCGCTGGTCCGCGAGCACCTCGTCGGCATGCTCACCGGCGGCAGCGCCGATGTCGTGGCCGCCGTACTGGGCGAACTCACCGCGCCATGGGCGGCGCTGCACCCGCTGCCGCCCGCATGCCTGTCCCCGTTCCTCTCGGCCGGCGCGACGGCCGAGAACCCCGGCGTGGCCGATGCCGCGCTCGCGGCCGCCGCCCACCACGGGCACCGCGATGTGCTGCGCCGGGCCGTCGGGAATCCGGACCTGGCGCCGCGCCTTCGGCGGCGGGCGCTGGAACGGCTCGGCGACCTGGCGGAACGCGGCGACATCGGTGAGCTGACGACCGTCGCCGCACAGGACCCGCTGCTGCTCGGCGGACCGGCGGTGACGTGCCTGCGCGGACTCCACCGGCGCGGGCACTTCCCGGACGACCGGGTGGTCCCGGCCGTCGTCGGCCTGGCCCTCGCCGACCACACGATCGACCCCGGGGAAGTCGCGACGGTCCTGTTCACCTGCCGTCAGGAGATGTTCCGGGTGCTGGTGGAGGCGGCCGCCGACGATCCGAACTGGCCGCGGCGGCTCGCCCTGCTGGTGGCCCTGGCCGGGCAGGGGCCGGGGGAGCTGCCGATCGGGGAAGCGATCACGCGGATGCTTCCCCTGTCGCCGGTGCCCGGACCGTTCCTCGACGCGATCCGCCGGCTGCGCCACGCGGACGCCGAAGACGCCGTGATCGCTCTCCTGCCCGCCGCGCCCTCGGCGGCCCTGAAGACCCTGGAGGCCATCGGCGGGGACCGGACGGCGGCGGCGCTGGCCGAAGGGCTCGGCCTGCCCCCGGACGCGGCGCCGGACCAGCCCTTGGGGGTGGTCGCGCCCCACCTGCGCGCCGTACGCGGCCGGGCCCTTGAACTGCTGTGGCATCTGAGCCACGAGCCGCACCAGCGGCACGGCCTCCTCCTCCGTCTCGACCCCGCCGACCTGCCGGCCCGTGTCGCGGCCGATCTGGGCGCCCCCGACGAGCGGGAACTGGCCCTCCTGCGCTCGCACCTGGACCCGGACGAACCGGTAGCGGCGCTGTGCAGGCTGGCCGCCCACGGGGGCGCCGGCACGCTGCCGTTCATCACGGACCTCCTGCTGGTCGTCGTGCGCGAGACGGCGGCGTCCCGGGAGCCGGGCGGAGCCGGCGCGGATCACGGCCCGGGGCCCGGCAGCGGAGGACAGGCCAAAGAGCCCGAGGTGCCTCAGGAGGTCCTGGAGGCCCTGTACGCGCTGGGCCGCCGCCTTTACGAGCGCGGGAAGATCAGACCGGTCTGCCTGCTCGACGCGGCGCACGCACGCGAGGCCGGCCACGCACTCGCCGCCACCCTGGCGCTGGATCTGCTGGACCGGCCCGGGCTGTCCGGCGGCGAGCAGTCGACTCTGCTCGAACTGCTCCTCAGGGTCCCCGCCCCCGGCCCGCACATCCGCCCACGCGTGCACCGCCTGCTGCGCTCCCGCGACCGGCACGTGCGCAAGCACGTCATCGCGCTGCTCGCCCGGGACGCCGCGGGAGACGACGCGCAGGCGTTGTCGGCGACCCTGATCACGCTGACCACCGCCCAGGACATCCAGACCGTACGGCAGGCGCTGCTGGCCCTCGGCCACGCGCGGGCCCGCTGGGCATGCGCCGCGGTCGCCGCGTGCCTCGGCCACCCGAACATGAACGTCAAGAAGACCGCCGCCGGGGTTCTGGTCCGGGCCGGCACACCCGCCGCGGTACCGGCCCTGCTCCGCCGGCTCGGGCGCCACGACAATCCGGGGCTGCGCGCCGCACTCGTCGAGGCACTGCGCGCGATCCTCGGCGACGCGTTCGCGGCGACCGTCCTCGCCGCCGCCGAACGCGGCGAGGACGGCCGCACGCGCGAACTGCTCCTGACCGGCCTCGGCGGCGTACTGCCGGCGCGCTCGGTCCTCGCCCTGGACGGCCAGGGATCACCGGCCGCACCGGTGCTGCTCGCCCTGGTGGCGGACGGCCGGGTCGCCCTCGCTTCCGGGACGGCCGCGGACCTGGCGGTACTACTGGCCAAGCACGGCTTCACCGCTCCCGCCGCCCGGCGGCCGGAGCCGGGCCCGGAGGGAACGGACACCGAGGTCACGTCGCTGCTGACCGAGGGCTGGGACCCCTCCGTCGCCCTGCGCATCGCGGAGAGACCCGGGCCGCCGCACCCCGACCGGCTGCGGGAGCTGCGGCCCATGCTGGCGGACTGGCTGCGCCTGGCGGACTCCGCGCCCACGGTACGCAGCCGCGTCCTGCGGTTCACGATGCGGCTGTGCCCCGCCCCCCGGGCGGCCGGGGAGCCGGCGGTCTTCGCCCGGCACGTCCAGTGCCTGCTCGACGAGCTCGCCGACGGGCCGGGCGGGGAGAGCGGACACGACCTCGTCGCGCTGCTCGAAGCGGTCGCGCCGGCCCTGACAGCCGTCGAGAGGTTCTCGGTGGCGGCCGCGGTACGCGCACTGCCCGCCGGAGCCGCGGGAGGCAGGTCCCTCCTGACGCTGCTGCGGGGTTGCGGTGCGGTGCTGGTCCGTAGCGATCTCGACCGGTCCCTCGCCGAGGTCCGGCTCGGCGCCGACCCCTGGCGGGCCGAGACGGCCGTGCTGCGCGACGCGTTCACCGTCCCGCAGCCGCCTGTTCCCGTCGAGGCCGGCACCACCGGCACCACCGGCACCACCGGCACCACCTGCACCGACGCCGAGGCATGGCAGGCGGCGCTGCATGAGGCAGTACGTACGCCAGGCGCCCTGGAGGAGTTCCGCCGCCGCACCGCCGACGGCGTTCCGGGCTCCCGGGACCGCCTGAGCGCGCTGATCGGCGCGTACGCGGCCGCCGGCCCGGAGGTCCGCGTGGCTCTCCTCGACTGGATGACCGCCCTTCAGCCCCTCGGCGCACCGCCCTGGACCATCGCGGAGACAGCCGCTCCGGCCCCGGCCCGTGCGGCGCGAGCCGTCCGTGGCGGCGATCTCGACCAGCCGCGTTCGGCCGCACAGCGCGAGCGTCTGCTGGCCATGCTGGAATCCGCCGCTCCGGACCGCAGGGACGCCGCCGCCCTGGCGCTCTCAAAGTGGCCCGAGCCCGAAGTCGCGGTTCACGTCATGCGAGCGTTTCTCCGCGGCCGCGTCACGGTGCCCGGCCAGGCGTGCCCGGCCCGCACACTGAGCGCCATCGGCGAGACGGAACTCCGCACCGGCGAGATCCTGCCCCACCGGGTGATCCGCACGGCCCTGCGGTTCGAAGACCCGGCGGACCTGCTGCCGCTGGTCCCCCTGGTGCTGCGATGGTGGGAGCACGGCCCGCCCGCCGTCCGCCCGGAGGCCGGACAAGCACTGCGCCGTGTCCCGGCGGACGCGCTGGCGGAGCTCCTCGGCGACCGTATCGACGCCGGTGCCCTGGGTCTCCTGGACCTGCTCGCGGGCCGTCCGCTGCTGCGCACTCCGGCACTGGAACGGACCTGCCGGCGACTGCGCACCGGAGGACGCGACGACCTGGCGGACGGACTCCGTCTCGTCGACGGCCCGTTGCGGGGCCCGGACGCGGGGCGCCGGGACACCGCCGCGTCGGACGCGCTGCGCGAACGCGCGCGAGCCGCGCCGGCCGGCGCTCCCCGCCCTCCGTCCCGGGAGGAACTGCTGGCCCTGGCCCGGACCGGCGATCCCGAGCGGATACGCCGGGCTCTCACCCGCCTGGCCGAGGAGCACCGGGCACCGGGCCCGGGCCCGGACAGGGATCTGGAGGCCCTGATCGGTGAGCTGCTGAAGCACCCCAGGCCCAAGGTCCGCCTCCACGCCCACCGGACCTCGCGGACGATGTTCGACCGGCAGACCCATCTCCGCCACACAGCGGTCCTGCTGGACGACCCCCAGCCCGACGTGACGCGTATGGCGGTCCGGACGCTCTGCCACGCGGCGTGGGAACCCGTGGTCCCCGCCCTGGTCGACATGCTCCAGCACTCGCACCCCGCGGTGCGCAGGGCGGCACGTGAGGGACTGGTCCGTATGAGCACGTCGGCGGTCCCCGCCCTGCGGCACGCCGCCGACCACGCCCGCCCCGACAGACGGTCCCTCTACACGGACCTGCTCGGACAGATCACGTCCGCGCCCGCCGACGGCGGGTAGGAGCGTTCAGTCCGCCGCCCGCACCGGACCGGTGGCGAGGACGGTGGCGACCGTGTCCGCCTCGGTGGCCGGTTTGTCCTCGCGGTGGCGCACCACACGCGCGAAACGCAGCGTCACCCCTTCCGGGTAGCGCGTGGACCGCTGGAGCCCGTCGTAGGCGACCTCGACGACGAGCTCCGGACGTACGGTCACCACATGACCGCTGTCGTCGGTCGCCAGCTCCCGCAGCCGCTCCGTCTGCCAGTCCAGCATCGCGTCGGTGAGTCCCTTGAACGTCTTGCCGAGCATGGCGAACGTACCGTCGGGCCGCCGTGCCCCGAGATGCAGATTCGAGAGTTTGCCGGTCCTGCGGCCGTGCCCCCACTCGGCGGCCAGCACCACCAGGTCGAGCGTGTGCACGGGTTTCACCTTGAGCCACGAAGCGCCGCGCCGCCCCGCCTGGTAGGGCGAGTCCAGCGCCTTGAGCACCACTCCTTCGTGACCGCGCTCCAGCGTCCGCGCCAGGAAGTCCTCGGCCCGCGGCGCGTCGCCGGGACCGGTCACCACCGTCCGGCGTACGCGCATCGGCTCGGGCACCAGGCGCGCCAGCCGCTCGTACCTGTCCCGGTAGGGCAGGTCCAGGAGGACCTCGCCGTCGAGCGCCAGTACGTCGAAGAAGACGGGCGACAGGGGCAGCGCCTCACGGGCCGCCGCCACGTCGAGGCGGGAGCCGACACGGCCCGCGATGTCCTGGAAGGGGCGCGGCCCGCCCTCCGCGTCGAACGCGATGACCTCGCCGTCGAGGATGAACCGGTCACCGGCCAACCCGGCGGCGGCCGAGGTCAGTTCCGGTACGCGGTCCGTGATGTCGTCCAGGGTGCGGGTGAAGACGCGCACCCACGCCCCGTCACGGTGCACCTGCACCCGGACACCGTCCAGTTTCTCCTCCACGGCGCACGGCCCGAGCCTGCCGACCGCCGCGGCGACGCCCTGCCCGGGGTGCGCCAGCATCGGCGGCACCGCGCGGCCCACCCGGAGGCTGAACTCCGCGAGCGCCGCGGGCCCCCGGGCCAGCAGTGCCCGGCCGACCGCGACCAGCGAACCGCCCAGCATCACCGCCCGGCGCACCTCGGCGGCGGGCACCGAAGCCGCCGCGGCCAGCCCCTCCGCCGCCAGCGCGTCCAGAGCCCCCTGCCGCACCTCTCCCGTGAGCAGCCCGAACAGGAACCGCTGCTCCTCCTCCGTCACCGCCGCCATCAGTTCCCGCACCAGCCGCCCCCGCCGCGCCTGCGCGCCGGGCCCCGAGATCCCCGCGAACCCCGTCAGAGCCGAGTCCACCTCACCCACGGTCAGCGTGGGTTCGGCGGCGGGGGCGACGGGCTCGCGCAGCAGGTTCCAGCCGATCCCGACACGTCCCTGGGGGAGGCGGCCCGCCAGGTAGGGGATCACGATCGGTACGTCGTCGGGCCCCGCGCTCCGGAAGAGCTCCGCCAGCAGCGCGGTCTTGCGCGAGCGCGCCGACGTCGAGGCGATCTCCCGCGAGACCCGGGCGAGTGTGGCCAGCAGCATGTCCTCCATCCTGCAACGGCGCGCGCCGTCGCACAGCTCTAAGGTCGGGTGGTGGCTCTCTTCCGTATCGAACGCCGAACGCCGCTGCCGGCCGACGAGGCGTGGCGGCGCCTGACCGTGTGGGAACACCACGCCGCTCAGGTCCCGCTCACCCGCATCACCGTCGCCACCCCGCCGCCGACCGCCGAGGGGACGGTGCTCGTGGCCCGTACGGGCCTGGGGCGCCTGGGCTTCGACGATCCGATGGAGGTCGTGGCCTGGGACCCGCCGGTGCGGGGCGGCGCCGGCCACTGCCGGCTGGAGAAGCGGGGCAGGGTGGTTCTGGGGTGGGCCGAGATCGACGTACGCCCCGCCCGCAGTGGGGCCGTGGTCGTCTGGACGGAGGAACTGCGGCTGCGTGGGTTCCCCCGGGCGCTCGACGCGGTGATCGTACGGGCGGGACGGGTGGTCTTCGGCCGGGCGGTGAAGGGCCTGCTCGGGGCGTAGGGGCGGGGCGGGTGCCGCCCCGAGGCGCACGTACGGCACGAGCGGCGTCCGGCCCGGCCCCGACGCCCGCCGCGCACGGCCCGCGCCCTGCCGCGCACGGCCCGCGCCGCCGCACACGGCCCGCGCACTCCCGTCGCGGCCTGTCCGTCGCCCGGGACGATCGCTAGGCTGACCGGCGGACGACGAACCGGGAGGAGCAGGGACGTGGCCGAGGGCATCACCGCGCAGCGGCTTGCGGGCTGGGGCAAGCCGGAGCTGGACCTGAGCAGAGCGGACTGGCAGTCGGGCAGTCAGGGGGCCGGCGACGTTCAGATCGCGTTCGTCGAGGGATTCATCGCGATGCGCAACGCCGCCAGACCCGGCAGCCCGTCACTGATCTTCGACCCGGCCGAATGGCGTGCCTTCGTGCGGAACGCGCGGGACGGCGCCTTCGATCTGACCTGAGGGCCCGCGGCCGCGCGCAGTCCGTCGCCGTACGGGCTGGACTCCAGCCCGTACGGCGGAGCACCGGACCCGCCGGCCGCGTCCCGAGCGGCCGGGGGCGAGCCGCGCACCGGCCCGCCCCGGCGCCGGAAGCGCGCCCGGGCCACGTACCATGGCGGCATGTCCTTCCTCCGCCGCCGCCCCTCCGCCACGCCCGCGGGCCCGGAATTCGATGTCCTGGCCATGGACCCGGGCGACTGGCCGGGCAACCTCGGAGCGGGCCTGCTGCCCGCCCCCGACGGCAGCTGCCAGGGTGTCTTCCTGCGCTACGACCTGTTCGGCGGCCGCGGCCCCGCGATGATCATCGGCAACCTGCCGGAGGGCTCCCCGGCCCGGGAGCTCGCCGAAGGGCAGGTGCCCTTCGAGGTGGCGCAGCTGCTCGCGGCGCTCGAGAACGACGAGCCCGTCGAGGTGGTCGACAGCGAGGACATGCCGGTGATGCAGGGCGACAACCTGCTGATCGTGCGCCGCATCAAGCTCTCCGAAAGCCGCATCTCCTGCGTACAGTTCGACCGCAGCGACAATGTGCTCGTCACCATCGCCAGCTGGGACCGGCCGATCACCGACGACCTGTACGCGCTGCTGAAGCCCCTGCCCGCGGAGCTGTTCCAGCAGGGTTGAGTTCCGTGTGAGGCGAGGAGCGGTTGTGGGAGACGTGGCGGTCGGCGTACCGGAAGCACGGCATCCGAAGGTGAAGAAACAGCGTCCCTTCTGGATGGAACTCCCGCTCCTCGTGGTGATCGCGCTGCTGCTGGCCCTGTTCGTCAAGACGTTTCTGGTGCAGGCGTTCTCCATCCCCTCGGAGTCCATGCGGAACACGCTCCAGAAGGGTGACCGGGTACTCGTCGACAAGCTGACCCCGTGGTTCGGATCCGAGCCCGAGCGCGGCGAGGTCGTCGTCTTCCACGACCCGGGCGACTGGCTGAGGAACGAGCCCGCACCGCGGCCCAGTGCGGTGCAAAAGGCGCTCGGCTTTGTCGGACTGATGCCGTCCGCCGAGGAGAAAGACCTGATCAAGCGGGTCGTCGGGGTCGGCGGCGACACGGTGGAGTGCGAGGGCGCGGGCCCGCTGAAGGTCAACGGCAAGGCGCTCGACGAGCCGTACGTCTTCCCCGGTAACACGGCCTGCAGCACGGACCCGGACGGGCAGTTCAAGGTCACCGTACCCAGCGGTCATCTCTGGGTGATGGGCGACCACCGGCAGGCGTCCGGGGACTCCCGCTACCACCGGCACGAGCCCGGCGCCGGCATGGTGCCCGTGGACGACGTGGTGGGGCGCGCGGTGGTGGTCGCCTGGCCGGTCGGCCGGCTGGACAACCTGCCGGTCCCCGCGACCTTCGACCGGGCGGCCACCGACGCGCGGCGCTGACCGCCTCCTCTCCCGTCTCCGGCGAACAGGCCGTACGCGGCGGCCCGTTCGCCGGCGCCGGGCGGTGTGCGGGCGGTGTTACGCGTGCGCCGCGGCCGGCCGGCCCAGCAGAGCGGCGACCCGGGCGGCCGAAGTGCCCGGCCCGGTGGGGCCGCTCAGGTGCCACGGCGCGCCGCCGGCCCCGCTCCGCAGGTCCTCGTCGCGGTAGCGGACGCACCCGCGGTGCCAGTTCAGGATCCCGGCCAGCCAGTCCTGGAGCTCGCGCACATAGCCGTCGAGGATCTCGCGGGCCTCGGCGTCCAGCGCGAAGTCGTCGTAAAGGAGCGGCAGTTCCAGCTCGATGACATGCTGGAACTGCCGCATCCGGCCCTTCATCAGCTCGTGCACCATGTCGACCGCCGTCGGGTAGTCGACCCCGAAGAAGTTCTGCACGACCAGGACGGCGTTGTGCACCTCGCCCTCGTACTCGATCTCCTTCTGGTACGAGAAGAGGTCGTTGAGCAGCGTGGCGTAATCGACCGCGGAGTTCTCCAGCGAGCGGATCGTCCCGCTGCGGTAGACGGCGTCGGGCACCCGGTCCCCGTGCGAGAGCCGGCACAGCCGCATCGTCATGTCCGCGCCGAAGGTGAACCGCCGCATCTCGATGTAGTCCACCGGGTCGGGAACGCGGTGGAGCGCCTGATTGGCCAGCTCCCACTCCCAGCTCATGATCATGTCCTCGACCGCCTTGCGGAACGTACGCCGCGAAGCGTCGTTCATCGGTCCGGCCGTCCGCTCCCACAGGTCGGCGAGCCCTCGTTCCATCGCGTCGGACGGCTCCGGGACGGGCTCCCCGTCCAGTGGCATGAACAGCCGCAGCCGCTCGTTGGCCGCGTGCGCCCCCGCCAGGTCGCGGGTGCGACCGTAGATCACCGGGTACAGGTCGTCCCCGTACGTCCCCCAGGTCAGCCAGTTCGACGACAGGTCGAGCTCCTGCGGTGTGGCGTCCGGCTGGAGGCCCGCCGAGCACAGGGGCAGGTCGATGTTGCGCGCCCGCCGCTCGTCCCAGACGTGCGACGCGGGCCGCCCCGGCTGCGGCTCCAGCATCCCCATCCGCCGCGCCCACGCGATGTTCCGCTCCCGCGCCCCCGCCAGGTGCGGACTGAGGGCGAGCCGGTACGGGAGGTCCAGGTCGGGGATCAGGGACGGGCCCACGTGCTGGTACGGCACGTGCGTATGCCTGCGCAGACGGGCCGCCTCGGCCCGCGGAGTGAAGCGGACCGTCGCGGCCGCCGTGCCCCAGCCGCTCGCGGCGGGACCGGCCGCCGCCCTGCTCCCGCCTCCGCCCCCGTTCATGTAGCGGCTGGAGCGCATGTGCCACTCGTGTCCGCCCGACTGCCAGTCCTGGAGGCCCTTGGTGTACGCCAGTACGGCAGCCGTCTCGGCCGGGGTCAGGCCCTTCTCCGCGCACAGCGGCCCGACTTCGGTGAGCGCGGTGTTCTCGAACTGCTGGAGCCGCGACGTCAGCAGATCGTTCACGGCATCGGCGGCCTCCTGCGTCGTACAGCCCAGGAAGTGCTCCATGACCAGCACGCCGTTGCTGTTCTCGCACTCGTCCTCGACCTCGCGCTGGTACGAGAAGAGGTCGTTGCGCAGGTGGACGGCGTCCGAGAACGCGTCGCGCAGCACACCGAGCGCCCGCGAGTGGGCCACCGGCGCCGGGACCTCGGCGTCCGACGCGAACTCGACGATCCCCGCCGACCAGGGCGCGCCGCCGACCTTCCGGCGCATCTCGATGTACTCGACGGGGTTGGCGATCCGGCCCTCGTCCATGTTGGAGAGTTCCCACAGGGACTCGTTCAGCAGGTTCCGGGTCGCCTCGGCGAACCGCTCCCGCCACGCGCCCGTCATGCTCGGCACGGTCCGCGCCCAGAGATCCGCGAGCCCCGCCTCGACCGGGTTCTCCGGCTCCGGCACACCGTCCGCCAGATCCATCGGCATGAAGGCCGGCAACCGGTCCAGGTACCGCTTCCCGCCCTCCCGGTCCAGGGACCGCTTGAAGGTCTCCAGGAAGTGGTCGTCGAAGAAGAACACCCACACGTACCAGTCGGTGACCAGCGCCAGCACTTCGGAGGAGCAGTCGGGATGGGTGTACGCGCAGAGCAGCGCGTAGTCATGCGCTTCGAGGTCGTGCTCCTCCCAGATGCCCGAGCCCTCCAGCATCTCCATCCGGCGCGCCCACTCCCTCGTGTGGCGACGGGCCTCGTCGACATGAGGATTGAGCCGCGCCGGGTACGGAGCGTAGAAGTCCGGCAGGGTGAAGGGCTGTTGCGCCATGTACGTCCGGCCTTTCAGGGACGTCCGCGCACCCACCGCGGCGCGGACCGGTCAGTTCCGGCCCAGCCCTACCCGTCGCCCGTACGGCGCACGCCCCACCCCGATTAGTCATACGAAAGGGCGCCGTCGCCGGCCGTGGCCGAGAGCGCCCCGTCGCCGTCCGCGGTCCGCTACGGCCGGAGTACGCGCACGTCAGAGGCTTTCACGTAGGCGACCCGGTGCCCGAACTGGATCTCGTAGTACACCTCCTCGCCACGCACCACCCGGTGCCCCGCGGTTTCGAACGTCGGCGCGAAGAAGTACTCGCCCGGTGCACGGTCGCCCACCACGTACCTCTGCCCGGCGAGCAGCTTGTACGGCAGCGGCGAGAGGGCCTGCACCGGGACCGGCGTCCCCGCGTACGCCGCGGCCTCCGGGTAGGCCCGCCCGTACACCGGCACGTCCGTGGCGCCGTCCTCCGGCGTCAGCAGCAGCCCCCGGGAGTTCACCGCGGTCGGCTGCCCGCCCGGATTGTGGAACCAGGCCTTCTGGCCGAGGTACCAGATCGCGGTCCAGTCGCCCCTGCGCTCGGCGACGGCGTACTGCTGCCCCGTCGAGGCGCGCGCGCCGGTGTCGTTGACGCCGTTCGTCGATTCCTGGCCGCCGGGGCGCAGGCCGATGTCCTTCACCAGCGGCGCGTCCTCGGCGGGCGCGGTGTGCAGCCGGACGGCGCCCGAGCCGTGCGGGGCGCACGGCTGGCCGGCCTTCACGCAGCCCGTGTAGAGGGGCTGGTGCTTCGCGTACCGGGGCCGGATGGTGACCACGGCGCTGTCCGGGCCCGCCGACGGGGTGAAGGGCCTGCCGAGCAGCTTGAAGTAGTGCGCCCAGTCCCAGTACGGGCCCGGGTCGGTGTGCATCCCGCGGATGGTGGCGGTGGTCGTCCCCGGGACGTTGTCGTGGCCCAGGATGTGCTGCCGGTCGAGCGGGATGCCGTACCGCTTCGCCAGGTACTTCACCAGCCGCGCCGACGTGCGGTACATCGCCTCCGTGTACCAGGCGTCCGGCGAGGTCAGGAAGCCCTCGTGCTCCAGACCCACGGACTTGGAGTTGACGTACCAGTTTCCCGCGTGCCAGGCCACGTCCTTGAGCGGCACGTGCTGGGCGATGTGCCCGTCCGACGAGCGCAGCGAGTACTGCCAGGACACGTACTCCGGGTTCTGGACCAGCTGGAGCGTCGTGTCCCAGGTGGCCTCGGTGTCGTGGACGACGATGTAGTCGATGCCCTGGCCCGCGGGGCGGTCGCCCTTGTCGTGGTTGCCGTAGTCGCCGTCCCCGAACTCCTCGTACGGGGCCGGAATCCACTCGCACGCCACCGTCTTCGGACACTCGGTGAGTCCCGTGTCGGCGGTCCGCAGCCCGAGGTCCGCGGCCTGCGTACGGTCGGGCGCGAGCCCGGGAGCGCCGGGCAGCGAGACCCGCTGGCCGCTGTCGGTCGTACGCCGCTCACCCGCCCGGATCACGTCGTACACGTCGTTGGCGTACGTCGTCGCGGTCGCCGTGTCGTCGGCTCCGGAGAAGCGGGCGACCGCGCCGTACCAGTCGGCCGGGTCGGCGCTGAGCGGCTGCCCGAGCTGCTTCTGCGCGGCGGCCAGGAGGGCCGCCCCGCCCCGGAGGTTGGCCGAGGGGCTCCTGCGCAGCTCCGCGGCCGGCAGCCCGGTCAGCGCGGCGGCCCGCTCCAGCGTCTTCAGCCGGGCCGGGAGTTCGGACACCTCCGGCACTCCGGCCTCACCGCCGGTCCGCGCGGGGCGGGCGTCGTCACCGCGCGGGTCCTCCCCGGAGTCCGTGTGGTGCGGCGCCTCTTCGAGCGCGGCCCCGGCATCGGTGAGGTGCATCGGGCCGTAGCCGCCGGTCACGCTCGGCGCGCCGCCGTGCGTGTCCCAGCGGGACTGCAGGTACGCCACCCCGAGCAGCACGCTCTGCGGCACCCGGTACTGCGCGGCGGCCGCCGCGAAGTCGCGCTGCAGCGCACCGGAAGCGGGGTGCGCGGGCTGCTCCGCGGTGGCGGAGGGCCCGGCCGACAGCAGCGGCAGAACCAGCGCGGCGGACACCACGAGACCCCCCGCCTGCCAGACACGTCTGCGCGCGCTCGTGGATCGTGGCGTGACGGATCCTTGCAATGCGGCCTCCAGGGACGGGTGGTGCACGAAGGGCCTGCGGGCGGGACGCGATGACAAGGGGTACCGGCTCCCGGACGATCCGTCAATGAGGCTCGGCCGCAGGGACTTCGCACGTCAGCACGGGCGCGGCGGAGGGTTTCGCCGCGACGGCACGCGGGCCTGCGACGCGTCAGTGGTGTGAACCAATGGCCGTGCCCGGCAGGTGCGTTGCCGTCGGATCAGCCCGGGTCGCGGTCGGCGCGCAGCGACCTCAGGGCGAGCAGCAGTACGCCGATGTCGTCGAGGTACACCGGGTCGGGCATCAGGTCCGCCGGCAGGACGAGGTAGGCGACAGCGGCCCAGAAGGCCCAGGGACGCCCCTCGGGCAGTCCCGCCCGCCGCAGGCTCCGGCGGGCGCGGACCAGCCGTACGAGCACGGCGACCGCCACGGCGAGCGTCGCCACCGCCAAGACCACGGCGACGACGAGCAGCACCCAGGCTTCTGTACTCATGGAACCTCCCGGACGGCTCGCGATCACACGCTCTCCTCCCCTCGTCTGCCCGTCCGCAGAGAGGTTCAGGCACCGGACGGCAACGCGTGCGTCCGTCCGGGCGGGGCGGGCCCCTTCCTCCTCCGCCCGGCTTCTTCCCGCAGGCCCTCAGCCGCCGGACGGCACCCGCTCGGCCGCCGGCGCCGGCCCCGGCGGCGTACCGTCGCCGAACGGGCGGCCGCCCAGCTCCTCACGGTGATGCGGCGTCATCCAGCCGGAGAGATCGGGACCCAGCGGCACGATCGCGGTCGGATTGATGCCGGTGTGCACCTGGTAGTAGTGGCGCTTGATGTGGTCGAAGTCGACGGTGTCCCCGAAGCCGGGCGTCTGGTAGAGGTCACGCGCGTACGCCCACAGCACGGGGTTCTCGGTCAGCTTCCACCAGTTGCACTTGAAGTGGCCGTGGTAGACCGCGTCGAAGCGCACCAGCGTGGTGAAGAGCCGGATGTCCGCCTCCGTGATGGTGTCCCCGACCAGGTAGCGGTGGTCCGCGAGCCGCTGCGCCACCACGTCCAGCCGCCGGAACACACCCCGGCAGGCGTCCTCGTACTCACTCTGCCGTGTCGCGAAGCCCGCCCGGTAGACCCCGTTGTTGACGTCGCGGTAGACGCCTTCCATCACCTCGTCGATCTCCGCGCGCAGCGGCTCCGGATACAGGTCGGGTGCGCCGGGCCGGTGCAGCGCCGTCCACTCGGTGGCGAGGTCCAGGGTGATCCGCTGATAGTCGTTGGTGACCAGCCTGCCGCTGGGTACGTCCACGATCGCCGGGACGCTGACTCCGTCGGGGTAGTCCGGCTCCCGCGCCTCGTAGGCCTCGCCGAGGTACCGGATGCCGAGTACGGGGTCGCGGCCCCCGGGGTCGAGGGTGAACCGCCAGCTGCGGTCGTCCTGGACCGGATCCGCGACGGCGAGGGAAAGGGAGCCCTCCAGGCCGAGCAGCCGTCGTGAGACCAGCGCGCGGCTCGCCCACGGGCAGGCGCGGCTCACCACGAGCCGGTAGCGGCCGGCCTCGACGGGCCAGCCGTCCTTGCCGTCGGCCGTGATGCGGTCCGCGAAGTGGCTCTTCGCCCGCTTGAAGGGCTTCTTTCCGTACGCGGCGTTGCCGTCCGTGTCGTCGTGGGCGCGACTCATCGTGACTTCCCTTCCCGGCGGGGCCGGTGCCGGATGGTGTTCTCTTCGTACTGACGGAGAGCCTTCCCCGTCATCGCCCGAGGCCGCACCGTCCGGCGTGCAGGCGGGTGACACCGCGTGTGCCACCGGCCTTCCGGTTCCGAACGCTTCCGGACGTCCTCGAATGCGGCCGCATGTGTCCGGACGCCCCGGGAAGCCCTAGGACGCCGCCCGCGCCAGTGCCCGGTCCACCTCCGCGGGGGACAGCGCGTGCTCGATCGCGAGGATGCCGGCGCCGGCCGCCGCCGCGTTCTCACCCGTACGGCTCGGCTCGATCCGCAGCACATGCGTCGCCAGCGGGTGCGACCGCCGGTACACCGCCTCCCGTACGCCCGCGAGCAGCTGGTCGTGCACGGCGGCCAGCGCCCCGCCGAGCACCACCGTGTCCGGGTTGAAGAAGTTGACCAGGCCCGCCAGCACCTCGCCGACCGCGCGGCCCCCCTCGCGCACCATCCGTACGGCGTCCCGGTTGCCGGACTTCACCAGCCGTACGACGTCGCTGCCGGAGGCCGCGTCAAGACCGAGCCCCGCCAGCCGGGCCGCGATCGCCGAACCGCCCGCGACCGCCTCCAGACAGCCGGAGTTCCCGCACCGGCACAGATCCCCCTCGTCGCCGACCCGGATGTGCCCGATGTCGCCCGCACAGCCCTGCGCGCCGCGGTGCAGCCGCCCGTCGGCGACGATGCCGCAGCCGATCCCCGTACCCACCTTGATGTACAGCAGGTAGCGGCAGTCCGGGAACGCGGTCCGCTGCTCGCCGAGCGCCATCACGTTCACGTCGTTGTCGACGAGCGCCCGCACCCCGAACCGGGCCGCGAAGAACTCCGGGATCGGATACTGGTGCCACCCCGGCATGATCGGCGGATCGACGGGCCGCCCCGTCGAGAACTCCACCGGCCCCGGCACGCCCACCCCGATGGAACGCAGCGTGCGCGGCTCCAGGTCCGCCTCCTCCAGCAGCGCGTGCAGCGTGCGCTCCACATGGCGCAGTACGGAATCAGGGCCGTCGGCGATCGACAGCGGGTCCTCCCGCGCGGCGAGCGTCGCCCCGCCGATGTCCATCAGCGACACCCGGCAGTGCGAAGCCCCGAGGTCCACTCCGGCCACCGCGTGCTCACGGGTGCGCAGCTGGAGCCTGCGGGGCGGCCGTCCGCCCGTCGAGGGACCGTCGGCCTCCTCGTCGACGAAGCCGTGCGCGACGAGCGCGTCCACCCGCTGGGAGACGGTGGAACGGGCCAGTCCGGTGAGGCGCGCGATGTCGGCCCGCGTCGTCACCGCCCCCGAGCTGATCAGCTTCAGCACCTGGCCGGGCGAGTGGGCGGTGGCGGAACTGCTGTGATCCGTCGACCAAGACATGGCCGTCACCTTAGGGACGACTTCCGCTGCTCACAAGGCAGTCGATGTTCGATTGTCGGCATAAGTGCGGTCCAACTCACCGTATTACCAAGCTATTTGAGCCCTTGACAGGTCAAAGCCGGGTCACGACATTGCTGTGCAAACGCTTTCTGAGGAGCCAGGCGATGCTGACGATGCAGGGCGTGTCCAAAAGCTTTCTCGGTGTGAGAGTGCTGCACGATGTCGGCCTCGACCTCGGACCCGGCGAAGTGCACGCCGTCGTCGGGGAGAACGGGGCCGGCAAATCCACCCTCATGAAGATCCTGGCGGGCGAGCACACCGCCGACACCGGCACCATCACGCTCGACGGCACGGAGCACACGTTCGCCCACCCCGCGCAGGCACAGGCCGCCGGAATCGGCATCATCCACCAGGAGTTCGCGCTCCTCGAACACCGGACCGTCGCCGAGAACGTCTTCCTCGGCCGGGAGCCCACCCGGCGCGGCCTCGTCGACCGCCGGGCCATGGAACGCCGCACCGCCGAACTCCTCGCCGAGATCGACGAGACCGGCATCACGCCCCGGACCCCCGTCCGCGACCTGTCCGTGGCCCGTCAGCAGACCGTCGAGATCGTCAAGGCCCTCGCCTCCGACGTGCGCGTCCTCGTCATGGACGAGCCCACCGCGCCGCTCGCCGACCACGAGGTGGAGCTCCTCTCCGCGCTCGTCCGCCGCCTCGCCGCACGCGGGCTCGGGATCCTCTACATCTCGCACCGGCTCCGCGAAGTCTTCGGCCTCGCCCGGCGCATCACCGTCCTCAAGGACGGCCGGCGCGTCACGACCCTGCGCACCGAGGACACCCGCGTCGACGAGGTCGTACGGGCCATGGTCGGCCGGGACCTCGGTTCCTACTACCCGCCGCGCGCCCGCCCGGAGGAGATCGGCGAAGCGAGGCTCACCCTCACCGGCGGCGGCAACGACCGTGTCCGGGGCGTCGACCTCACCCTCCGCGCCGGCGAAGTGGTGGGCGTGGCGGGCCTCCAGGGATCCGGCCGTACGTCGCTGGCCCGCGCGCTGTTCGGCGCCGCGCCCTTCACCACCGGAACCATGACCGTGGGCGGCGCCCCGCTGCGGCCCGCGCGCCCCCGCCAGGCCATCCGCGGCGGCATCGCCCTGGTCACCGAGGACCGCAAGGCGGAGGGACTGGCCCTGCGTCAGTCCGTACGCGACAACGCCCTCCTCGTCACCCGCGCGGTCCCCGCCCGCGACAGGCCCCGGACGGCAGCCGGGGGACTCACCGCCCTTCTCGAACGCGTACGCCTGCGCGCCCACGGGGAGGACCAGCAGGTCCAGTACCTCTCCGGCGGCAACCAGCAGAAAGTCGTCGTCGCCAAGTGGCTGGCGGCCCGCCCCCAGGTGCTCCTCTTCGACGAACCGACCCGGGGCGTCGACGTCGGGGCGAAGGCCGCGATCCACACCCTCGTGCGCGAACTCGCCCGCGAAGGTCTCGCCGTACTGATCATCTCCTCCGAGCTCCCGGAGCTGATCGGCATGAGCGACCGCATCCTCGTCATGTCCGAGGGCCGTCTCGCGGGTGAACTCCCCGCCGGAGCAACGGAAGAAGCCATCATGCGCCTGGCCACGCGTGGCGCCGCCCCCCAGGAGGGCGCCGCATGAGCACCCCGCCCCGCCCCTTCCCGCACCGGGGCCCCGCCCCGGCCCCCGCTCCCCGGCCGGAAGGGCTCAAGGGTGCCGCACCGGGGATCGCCGGGCGCGGCCACGTCGGGAGGGGGCTCCGGTGAACTCCCTCCGGGCGGCCGCCGCCCCGCCCGCGGCCCGGCGTGCCGTCCCCGCCAGGATCCGCCTCACCGGCCCCGTCGCCGGCGTCTGGCTGGCCGCCCTCGCCGTCACCCTCGCCGGATGGATCGCCGTCGCCGCCGACGGCGGGAACTTCCTCAGCCTCACCAACGTCGTCGCCATCCTCCAGAACTGCGTCGCCCTCGGCCTCGTCGCCGTCGGCCAGTCCGCCGTCATCCTCACCGGATCCCTCGACCTGTCCGTCGCGTACCTCATCAGCCTCGGTACCCTCGTCGCCGCCGAGACCATGGAGGGCGGCAGCGTCCTCACCGCGGTCATCGCCGTCCTCGCGCTCTCCGGCGCCGTCGGGCTCGCCAACGGGCTCGTCGTCACCGGCCTGAAGGTCAACGCCTTCATCGCCACCCTCGGCACCGCCTTCATCCTGCGCGGCTGGATCGAGGACAACTACGCCGGGCCCGCCGGCAAGGTCCCCGCCTCCTTCCAGCACCTCGGCTACGACCGCATCGGCCCCGTCCCCGTCTCGCTCTTCCTCCTCGCCGCCGTCGCCGCCGCGATGTGGCTGATCACCCGCCGCACCCGCCTCGGACACCACATGTACGCCACCGGCGGCGACGAACACGCCGCCCGCCTGTCCGGCGTACGCACCCGCCGCACCGTCGTCACCGCGCACATCCTCTGCTCGCTGTGCGTCGGAGCGGCGGCCCTCTTCCTCGCGTCCCGGCTCGGCGCCGGCGCCCCCTGGGCCGGCACCGAAGCCCGCTACGACCTCGAATCGATCGCAGCCGTCGTCCTGGGCGGCACCGCTCTCGCGGGCGGCCGCGGGGGAGTGGCCGGCACCCTCGGCGGCGTACTCGTCCTCGCCGTGCTCGACAGCGTCTTCAACCAGCTCTCCGTCGACCCGTTCTTCAAGAACGTCGTCCGCGGCGTCGTCATCATCGCGGCCGTCGCCCTCTACGCCCGCCGCCCGTCGAGGAGGCCCGCGTGACCACGGCGACCACCACGACCACATCCCCCACCGGGCGAGTGGCACGCGCGCTCGGCACCGGCGCCCCCGTCTACGCCCTCCTCGCCGTCCTCCTCGCGGCCCTCGCCCTCACCGACCCCGGTTTCTACGAACCCGACCGCTTCCTCGCCTTCGTCAAGCGCGCCGCGCCCCTCGTCATCCTCGCCGCGGGCCAGTACCTGGTCATCGTGTGCGGCGAGTTCGACCTCTCGGTCGGCGCGATCGTGACGGCGGGCGTCGTCGTCGCCGCCGAGCTGTACGGCTCGTACCCCGGCGCCCACTGGCTGCTCGTCACCGCCGTCCTCCTCGCCGCAGGAGCCCTCGCCGGACTGGTCAGCGGCCTGGTCACCACCGCCTTGCGCGTGCCGTCCTTCATCACCACCCTCGGCATGATGCTGATCCTCGAAGGCGCCGTCTTCTTCTGGACCGGCGGCTCCCCGCACGGCGCGCTCCCCACCGCCTTCCGCCGGCTCGGCCGCGGCACCGCCCTCGGCTGGCTCCCGTGGGCGGTCCTCGCCTGCGCCGCCGCCGCAGTGGCCGTCGCCCTGCTCATGCGCTCCGACTTCGGCCGCACCCTCGTGGCCACCGGCGACAGCGAACGCGCCGCCGCCCTCGCCGGTGTCCGCGTGGCCCGCGCCCGCACCATCGCCTTCGTCCTGTCCGGTACGGCCGCCGCCCTCGCCGCGGTCCTCGTCGGCGGATTCTCCGGCGTCTCCGCGCAGGCGGGCCGCGGCTACGAGTTCGAGGCGATCACCGCCGTCGTACTCGGCGGAGTGGTCCTCGGCGGCGGCCGCGGATCGGTCGTCGCCGCGATGGCCGGCGCGTTCTCCCTGCAGGCCCTGTTCACCCTGCTCAACCTCCAGGGCGTCTCCGGCGCCCTCGAATCCACCGTCCAAGGCGTCATCGTCATCGCCGCGGTGGGCCTCGGAGCCGCCGACTGGTCCCGGCCGCGCCGCCGCCGTACACACCCCTCGGGAGGGGAACCCTCATGACGTCCACGCGCAGACGCGCCCTCGTCCCGGCCGCCGTACTGCTCTCGGCCGCCCTCATCGGCTCCTGCTCCAGCGACGCGCCACCGGGCACACCCGCGGGACCCTCCGGGGGTACGGAGGCAACCTCGCCGGGAACGGACACCGGCGAACACTCGAAGTTCTTCCGGAAGGCCGAGTACGACCGGCAGCTGAGCCTGATGACCGAGAAGCCCCAGGGGCCGGCCGGCAAACCCTGGGAACAGATGCTGAGGCCGGAGATGACCGGCACCGCGGCGTACAGGAAGAAGGGCGGTGGCGGAATCCACCTGTGCTTCTCCAACGCGGGTGTCTTCAACCCGTGGCGCCAGGTCGGCATGAAGAACATGAAGGCCGAGGCGGCGCTGCACAAGGAGATCACCGAGTTCACCGTCCTCGACGCCCAGGGCAAGGACGACAAGCAGATCTCCGACATCCAGGAGCTCGCCGGGCGCGGCTGCGACGCCCTGATCGTCTCCCCGAACACCACCGCCACCCTCACCCCCGCCGTCGAACAGGCCTGTGCCAAGGTCCCCGTCATCGTCTTCGACCGGGGCGTGGAGACCGACTGCGCGGTCACCTTCGTCAACCCGGTCGGCGGGTACGGATACGGGCAGGTGGCCGCCGCGTTCCTGAAGGAGAAGGTCGAGCCCGGAGGCAAGATCCTCGCCCTGCGCATCTCTCCCGGAGTCGACGTCCTCGAAACCCGCTGGTCGGCCGCGAAGGCCGTCTTCGACGACAGCGAACTGGAGCTCGTGGACGCCAAGTTCACCGAGGGAGACCCCGCCAGGACCAAGTCGGTCGTCGCCGACGCCCTCACCCGGCACGGCGACATCGACGGCGTATGGATGGACTCGGGTGCGACGGCCGTCGCCGCCGTGGAGGCGTTCGAGGACGCGGGCAAGGACGTACCGCCGATCACGGGGGAGGACCAGCAGGACTTCCTCCAGGCGTGGAAGGACAAGGACCTCACCGCGATCGCCCCCACGTACCCGACCTTCCAGTGGCGCACGCCCGTGATCGCCGCCCTGCGCGTCCTGAAGGGAGAGGAGGTCCCCAAGGAGTGGAAGCTGCCGCAGCCCACCGTCACCCGGGACAACCTGGACCAGTATCTCAAGCCCGGTATGCCGCCCCTGCACTACGCGATGTGCGGCTGCGAGGACCTGCCCGGCTTCCCGCAGGCGTGGGGCGGCAAGGGATGACGGGCCGTCACGCCGGCCACGCGCTCGGCGCCAGCCCGTGGATCTGGCACTCACCGGTGACCCACGAGGCGCTCGCCGAGACCCTGCCCCGGCTCGCCTCCTGGGGTTTCGACTGCGTCGAACTGCCCCTGGAGCGGGCGGCCGACTGGGACCCGGCGCAGGCCGCGAAGCTGCTGGCGGCGACGGGCCTCGCCCCCGCCGCCGTCATCGCCGTCATGTCCCCCGACCGGGGGCTCGTACGGTCCGGCCCGCAGACCGTCCACATCACCCAGGACTACCTGCTGCGGTGCGTCGACGCGGCGCGCGCGATCGGCGCGCCCGTGGTCGCGGGACCCGTGTACACGGCCGTCGGCCGCACCTGGCGCATGGACCGTGCGCAGCGGGCCGCCGCGTACGACGAGTGGCGCGAGAACCTCGCCCCGGTACTGCGCCACGCGAGCGCCGCCGGGGTGACCATCGCCGTCGAGCCGCTCAACCGCTACGAGACGAGCCTGTTCAACACCGTGGCCCAGACCCTCGAAGCGATCGGCCCGCTGCCCGCCCGGTCCGTCGGCGTAGCCCTCGACACGTACCACCAGAACATCGAGGAACGTTCCCTGCCCGCCGCGGTCCGCGCCGCCGCAGGCCGCATCGCGCACGTCCAGGTGTGCGCCAACGACCGCGGCACCCCCGGCGCCGACCACCTCGACTGGCCGGGCTTCCTCGCCGCGCTCACCGCGGGCGGATACCGGGGCCCGCTCTGCATCGAGTCGTTCACCGCCCACAACGACGCCATCGCGGTCGCGGCGTCCGTGTGGCGCCCCCTCGCCCCCTCGCAGGACTCCATCGCCACCGAGGGCCTGGCCTTTCTGCGCCGCGTCCTCGCCTCCCCTCCCGAGAGGACCGGTTCATGAGATGTCATGCCCTTGACGTATCCCGCGACCTGCGCAGAGCACTGACCGCCCTGCTCCTGGCGCTGCTGCTCGGCGCGACCGCGCTGCCCGCCACCGCCGTCGAGAAGGCCCCCGCCTTCCGTGCGCTGCTCTTCACCGAGGCGGTCGGCTACGTCCACGGCTCCATCCCCGCGGGAATCCGGATGTTCGAGGAGGAGGCGGCCGAGAACGGCTTCGAGGTCGTACAGACCGCCGACTCCACGGTCTTCGACGACGAGAAGCTCAAGGACTTCGACGTCATCGTCATGCTGCAGAACTCCGGCATGGTCTGGGACACCGAGGCCCAGCGCGACGCCCTGAAGAAGTACGTGCGCGGCGGAGGCGGCGTCGTAGCCATCCACAACACCCTCGACATGGGCGTGGAGGAGGAGTTCCCCTGGTGGGACGAGGCCATCAACGGCGGCGTCCACATGCCCGCCCACTCGCCCGGCGTCCTGAAGGGCACCGCCAAGGTAGCCGACCGCGTCCACCCCTCGACCAAGGGCCTGCCCGAGCGCTGGGAACGCCCCGAGGAGTGGTACAACTTCGACGCCAACCCGCGCGGTGACGTCCACGTCCTGGTCACCGCCGACGAGACGACGTACAACCCGGGCAGCGCCGCGATGGGCGCCGACCACCCCATCTCCTGGTGCCGCAACACCGAGGGCGGCAAGGTCTGGGCCACCGCCATGGGCCACGACACCCCCGCCTACAGCGAGGCGTACTTCCGCGACCACGTCGTCGGCGGCGTCCAGTGGGCGGCGGGCAACAAGCCCGGCGACTGCGGAGGCACCGTCTGGAGCGGCTACGAGAAGGTCGCCCTCGACGAGAACACCGCCGACCCCATGGAACTCGACGTCGCCGAGGACGGCCGGGTCTTCTACGCCCAGCGCAGCGGCGAAGTGAAGATCTTCGACCCCGCCACCCACGCCACCACCACCGCCGGCAAGCTCGACGTCTACACCGGCGGCGAGGACGGCCTGGTCGGCATGGAACTCGACCCGGCCTTCGCCGACAACCACTGGATCTACCTCTACTACGCCCCCGCGGGCGCCAAGGACGACGTCAACCGCCTCTCCCGCTTCACCGTCAAGGGCAACACCCTCGACCTGGCCGGCGAGAAGAAGCTCCTCG
Source organism: Streptomyces altiplanensis (assembly GCF_053591575.1). Lineage (NCBI taxonomy): Bacteria > Bacillati > Actinomycetota > Actinomycetes > Kitasatosporales > Streptomycetaceae > Streptomyces > Streptomyces altiplanensis. The sequence goes on from NZ_JBSFUB010000048.1 coordinate 44,004, forward strand.
ACGTACCCGCGTACCGCGACCGCACCTTCCCCGAGCCGGGACACACCGGCGGCGCCGTCGAGTTCGGCCCGAACCGCACGCTCTACCTCGGCACGGGCGACGACACCCCGCCCAACCTCGACCCCGACTGGCAGGGATACGCCCCGCTCGACTGGCGCCCCGGCCGGCAGATGCTCGACGCCGCCCGCACCTCGGGCAACACCAACGACCTGCGTGGCAAGATCCTGCGCATCAAGCCCACCGACTCCGGCGGCTACACGATCCCCCGGGGCAACCTCTTCACCAAGGGCACGCCGAAGAGCCGCCCCGAGGTCTACGCGATGGGCTTCCGCAACCCGTTCCGCTTCACCGTCGACCCCAGGAACGGGCACGTCCACGTCTCCGACTACGGGCCCGACCGCGGCCTGCCCGCCACCGGCCGCGGGCCCGAGGGGCTGGTCGAGTACAACGTCATCAAGAAGCCCGGCAACTTCGGCTGGCCGTTCTGCCACGGCGACAACCAGGCGTACGCTCCCTACGACCCGGACACCGGGGAAGTGGGCGCCAAGTTCGACTGCGCCAGGCCGGTCAACCCCTCGCCCAACAACACCGGCCGCACCGAACTGCCCCCGATCCAACAGCCCGAGATCTGGTACGGCTACGGCGCCTCGAAGGAATTCCCCGAAATGGGCAGCGGCGGCTCGGCGCCGATGAGCGGCCCGGTTTACCACTACAACCCGAAGAACCCCTCCAAGACGAAGTTCCCCGCCTACTTCGAGGGCGCGAGCTTCTTCTACGAGTGGTCGCGCAACTCCGTCAAGGAGATCCGCTTCGACCGGCACGGGAAGCTCCTCAAGATCAACGACTTCCTGTCCTCGCAGAAGTTCAACAAGCCGATGGACATGACCTTCGGACCCGACGGATCGCTGTACGTCCTCGAATGGGGCAGTTCCTTCGGCGGCGGCAACAACGACTCCGGTCTCTACCGCATCGACTACGCACAGGGACAGCGCATCCCCGTCGCCAAGGCGGCCGCCTCCGTCACCAACGGCCCCGTACCGCTGACCACGGAGTTCTCCAGCGCCGGCAGCCAGGATCCGGACGGCGACAACCTCAGCTACGCCTGGGACTTCGACGGCAACGGAACGTACGACTCCACTGACGCCGACCCCACGCACACGTACACGGCCAAGGGTGACTTCAACGCCCAGCTCAAGGTCACCGACTCCACCGGCAAGTCCGGGTACGCCAACATCCCCGTCACCGCGGGCAACACCGCCCCCAAGGTCACCATCGACTTCCCCGTCGACGGCAAGCTCATCGACTTCGGCGACAAGATCCCGTACAGGATCACCGTCACCGACCCGGAGGACGGCCCGGTCGACTGCGCCAAGGTCACCGTCAACCCGGCCCTCGGGCACGACGACCACGAGCACCCCACCACCGACATCCCCGGGTGCGAGGGGACCGTCGACACGGGTGACCTGGGCGGCCACCCCGAGGGCGCCGACCTCACCTACGTACTCAACGCCAAGTACACCGACAAGGGCGGCGAGAACGTCGGCGCCCTCACCGGCTACGGACGCGCGGTCCTCCAGCCCAGGCACAAGCAGGCCGAGTACTACGACGCCCAGTCCGGCACCCGCGTCGTCTCCCAGGCCGGAGCCGAGAACGGCAAGCGCATCGGCGACGTGTCCGACGGCGACTGGGTGGCCTTCCACCCGATGAGCGTCGAGGGCGTCGGCAAGGTCGGCTACAAGCTGTCCAGTCCGTACGGAGCCGGCGCGATCGAACTGCGTGCCGACGCCCCCGACGGCAAACTCCTCGCCACCACGCCGGTACCGAACACCGGTGGCTGGGACACCTATCAGACCACCCCGGCCGTCCCGGTCGAGGCCCTGGCGGGCACCCACAAGCTCTATCTCGTCTTCACGTCGCCGCAGAACAACTCGTTCGACGTGGACGCCGTCGAGTTCCAGAGCCCCTAGGCACCACGGCACATGACGAAGCACCGGCCCATCCGGGTGATCGTCACCGGGTGGGCCAGTGCTTTTCCCTCTTCGTCCTCGTCAGCGGGTGCCGACGGCCGCGCGCACGGCCCGCCGGGCCATCGCGCAGTCGTCGTGCAGCCGCCGGAGCAGCAACCGCTGCTCCTCACCGGTGGACATGCCGCCCGCCGGGGCCTGCCCCGTCGCCCCGGTCACCGGAGCCGCCTCCCGCATGGTGCGCTGGACAGCGGTCTCGTACGTACGGATCTCCCGCGTCAGGACGAGCATCAGGTTGACCAGGAACGCGTCCCGCGCCGCGGTGCCCGGTGCCTGCGCCAGCTGGCTGATCTGCCGCCGTGCCGTCGGAGCGTCGCCCAGCACCGCCCACAGCGTCGCCAGGTCGTACCCCGGCAGGTACCAGCCCGCGTGCTCCCAGTCGACCAGGACGGGCCCGGCCGGCGACAGCAGGATGTTGGAGAGCAGCGCGTCGCCGTGACAGAACTGCCACCTGCTCTGCCGCCCCCCGGTCGCCTGGGCGAAGCCGTGCAGGAGCTTCTGCAGGTCGCCGAGATCCCGGTCGGTGAGCAGGCCCAGCGCGTGGTAGCGGGAAATGCGCGAGGAGTAGTCGAGCGGCGCCTCGAAGACATCGGCCGGCGGCCGCCAGTCGTTGACCCGCTTGACCGCGCCGAGGACGGCCCGCAGATCGGCGCGCGGCGGCGCCTCGGCCGGATGCCGGGTGAGAGCGGCCACCCGGCCCGGCATCCGCTCGATCACCAGGGTGCAGTGGTCGGGGTCCGCCGCGATCAGCCGCGGCACCCGCACCGGTGGACGGTGCCGGACGAAGGTGCGGTAAGAAGCTATTTCGTGACGGAACCTCTCCGTCCACGCGGGGGAGTGGTCCAGTAAACACTTCGCGACCGCGGTGGTGCGGCCTGTGGTGCCGACGAGCAGTACGGATCGCCCGCTGCGGCGCAGCACCTGCACCGGGTTGAACTCCGGGCAGATCCGGTGCACCGAGGTGATGGCCATCCTCAGCTGCGCGCCCTGGGGGCCGGACAGGTCGAGTCTTCCGCTGAGCGGCGGGGAGCCCAGCCCTGAGGCTCGCCGGGCACGGCCGGCGCCCAGGGGCGCTGCTCCGGCGTGATGGGGGTCGAGATACGGTCCGCTGCCCGTCGCCACGGGACGGTACGGCCGAGGCGGGGCGGACACGGAGGACGATGCTGTGTACATGGGCGATACAGATCCCTTCGCGTGCCGACGAGTTACGTGCGCCGCCCGTCCCGACAACCGGTCAACACCCTGGGGAATGCTGCTCGGTTGCCGGAGCGGGGTGGCGCTTTCTTACCTGACACCCGCCTGCGGGTGGCACACCATGTGGCGGACCCTGGCGAACCCTGGCGAATATTCCCACCGCATCTGACACGGGGTTACTGTCGAATCAGCCGAGACCCTGGGGGCTTGATGTGACCGGAGAACCCAACACCCGCCTGGCAGACCTGTTCGGCCTCGCCGGCTGGTCCAAGGGCGAACTCGCGAGACTGGTGAACCGGCAGGCGGCGGCCATGGGCCATGCGCAGCTGGCGACCGACACGTCGCGCGTACGACGCTGGATCGACATGGGGGAAGCCCCACGCGATCCCGTGCCCAAAGTGCTGGCAGCTCTGTTCACCGAGCGACTCGGCCGTGTCGTGACCATCGAGGACCTCGGGTTCGACCGGCACGGGCGCACGGGAAAACGGCGGGACGTCAGGAACACAGAGAATCCGGACGGTCTTCCGTGGGCGCCCGAACGGACGGCAGCGGTCCTCACCGAATTCACGGGAATGGACCTCATGCTCAACCGACGCGGCTTGGTGGGCGCGGGCGCCGCGCTCGCCGCAGGCTCCGCACTCAGCAGCGCCATGCACGACTGGCTCCACACCGACCCTGCTCCGACGGCCCACGCTCCACGCACCGACGATCTCCTGCACGCCGACCCCGCCGGGTACGACCGCTACGAGGCCGCCCCCATCGGGTCGCAGGAGATCGAAGAACTCGAGCGTTCCGTCGAAGTGTTCCGCGCCTGGGACGCCGCCCGCGGCGGCGGTCTCCAGCGCAAGGCGGTGGTGGGCCAGCTCAACGAAGTGGGCGGCATGCTCGCCTACCATCACCCCGACCACCTCCAGCGCCGGCTGTGGGGCGTCGCCGCCAACCTGGCGGTCCTCGCCGGCTGGATGTCGCACGACGTCGGCCTCGAACCCACCGCCCAGAAGTACTTCGTCATCGCCGCCCACGCGGCCCGCGAGGGCGGCGACCGCCCCCGCGCGGGCGAGGCCCTCTCCCGGGCCGCCCGCCAGATGGTGCACCTCGGAAAGCCCGACGACGCCCTGGACCTGATGAAGCTCGCCAAGTCCGGATCCGGCGACGAGATGCTGCCCCGTACCCGCGCCATGCTGCACACCATCGAGGCCTGGGCACAGGCGTCCATGGGCCGCGGCCAGGCCATGCGGCGCACCCTGGGGGAGGCGGAGGAACTGTTCGTCTCGGACAAGGGCGATGTCCCGCCGCCGAGCTGGATGCAGATGTTCGACGAGGCCGATCTGCACGGGATGCAGGCGCTGGCCTTCCGTACGCTCGCGGAGCACGAGCCCGCGGCGGCGGCCGCGGCGCAACGGCACGCCAAGCAGGCGCTCGCTCTCCGGGCGGGCGGCAGGCAGCGGTCGAAGATCTTCGACTACCTCTCACTGGCCTCCGCGTGCTTCATCGCGGACGACCCGGAACAGGCCGACCGGTACGCACGCCTCGCGCTGATGTCGATGGGGGAGACCTCGTCGCACCGCACCTGGGACCGGCTGCGGCAGATGTACCGGCTCACCGGTCAGTACGCGGACTACCCGAAGATCGAGGATCTGCGCGAGGAGATTCAGCTGGTACTGCCCGCGAAGAAGACGAACAGGAGCACCAGCATCTAGGACCGGCGTCCCGCGACCGCTCCGCCTACGCCGCGACCCGGGCGATCAGCACGCACGCGTCGTCCTCACGCTCGGCCTCGCCGAACTCCGCCACGACCAGCCGCACGCACTCCTGCGCGCTACGGGCCTCGGCGAAGCGCGGCGCGAGGTCCAGCAGCCTGGACGGACCGGCATCGTCGACGGGACTGCGGCGCGAGATCCCGTCGGTGTGCAGAACCAGCAGGTCGCCGGTGCGGAGCTGAACCTCGACCTGTTCGTACGCGGCGCCGGACGTCGCTCCGAGCAGCACCCCTTCAGGCGGCGTCAGCGTGCGCCCCGTCCCGTCGCGGAACAGCAGCGGGGCGGGGTGACCCGCCTGCGCCCAGGTCAGAAGCCGGGTGACCGGGTCGTAGCGGCAGCACATCACGCTGCCCAGCGCGGGCTGGGTCGAGGCTTCCAGCAGCTGGTTCAGGTGTCCCATCAGAGCGCCGGGCCCGATGCCGGCCACAGCCATCCCGCGCAGCGCTCCGAGCAGCATGGCCATCCCGGAGGTGGCGGCCACCCCGTGGCCGGTCAGGTCGCCCACGGTCAGCAGCGTCTGCCCGCCGGGCAGCTCCAGCGCGTCGTGCCAGTTCCCGCCGATCAGTGCGCTCGACGCGGACGGCAGGTAGTGGGCGGCGAGGTCGAGCGCGGCGGGACCGCCGTGCGGGAGCCGCAGGGGCCCGCGCCACGGCGGCAGTACAGCCTGCTGCAGCTCGACCGCGATCCGGCGCTCGGTCTGCGCGATGTGCTGTTGGCGCTGCAATGAGTCACGGGTCTCGCTCACCACGCGCTGGCTGCGGCGCACCTCGCTGACGTCCCGCAGCACGGCCCACATCGAGGCGGTGCAGCCGTCGGTGTCGAGCACCGGCTCACCCATCATGTGCAGGGTCCGTACGGCGCGGTCGGCGCGCACGATACGGAACTCGCCGTCGATCGGCTTCCCGTCGACCAGGCAGTCCGTCACCATCGAGGTGAGCAGCCCCTGGTCCTCGGGGAGGAGTACGGACGGCAGTTCGTCCAGCGACAGCGGGCCGTCCCCGGGCGTACGGCCGAAGATCTCGTACAGCTCGTCGGACCAGTCCACCTCGTCGGTGAGGAGGTTCCACTCCGCGCTGCCGACCCGGCTGAGTAACGACGTGCCCGGCGCGGCGGGGGGCACGCCGGCGGGCGCTTCGTCGGGCTCGGGGGGCAGTCCGGCCTTGAGCTGCCCCAAGTGGGCGCCCAGGTCGTCGAGTTGGTGAACCGCCAGGTCGCACAGGGCCCGCTGCCAGCGCCCGTGCGGATCCTCGTCGTCCACCACGACCGCGTCCCGGCGCACCGCGGCCACGTCGCCGCGCAGCCGACGGGTCTGCGAAATCAGCGCGTCGACAGAGCCCCGCTGGGGAGGCTGTGGCGCAGAGGAGTCCGCGAACAGGTGGGACGGCATGTCGTACTCCGATACAGGCGCGGCCGGGCCAGCTCTGATGGATGGACCGATGACGACTCTGGCACAGCCGGGAAAGGCCCGTAAGGGATTCGGCAACACTCGATACGGTGGTGCTTCTGGCATATGCCATCGGCCTCGCTGCGGGCGCCCGGAGGGACGTCCACCCGCTTGCCGGGATGCCGGATGCACGAGAGGTCGTCCGGGATGTCAGGATAGAACCATGACGATCAAGGCTTACTTCGACATCACCATCAACGACGAGCCCGCCGGGCGGATCACCTTCAACCTGTTCGACGACGTGGTTCCCAAGACGGCGGAGAACTTCCGCGCACTGGCCACCGGCGAGAAGGGCTTCGGCTACGCCGGTTCTTCCTTCCACCGCATCATCCCGGCCTTCATGCTCCAGGGCGGCGACTTCACCCGGGGCAACGGCACCGGCGGCAAGAGCATCTACGGCGAGAAGTTCGCCGACGAGAACTTCACCCTCAAGCACGACAGGCCGGGCCTGCTGTCGATGGCCAACGCCGGCCCGAACACCAACGGCTCCCAGTTCTTCGTCACCACCGTGGTGACGCCGTGGCTGGACGGCAAGCACGTCGTGTTCGGCGAGGTCGCCGACCAGGCGAGCATGGACCTCGTCAAGAAGATCGAGGGCTACGGCACGTCCAGCGGCAGCCCGAAGGCCAAGGTCACCATCGCCGAGTCCGGCGTTCTCTGATCCCTTCCGCTCCCTGAGCTCCCGACCCCCCGGGAGCGCCGGCCGACGTCATGCGTCGGCCGGCGCAAAACACGACACTCCGCCCGACCGTTCCGCTCAAGGATGCGCCCGTCGGCACCAGAAGCCGGAATCGGAATG
>NZ_JBSFUB010000049.1:0-50765 GCF_053591575.1 Streptomyces altiplanensis
CGGCAGAGCCTTTTGAACCACACCCGGCACCCCTGGGCGGGTCAACCATACGAAGGGCTCACCGCATCCCGCAGAACAACGTAGGGAGCCTTTTCGAACTCCTTCTCCTTCGCACCGCTCCAGGCCGAACTCGGCCTCCTCGGGCACCGTTCGGTCGCCGTCGACCTGCCCGGCCACGGTTTCGAGGCGACCTGCACGCGCGCCTATCAGGCGCCACAAGATCTCGAAGGGCTCGCCACGGCACCCGGCTCGATCAAGGGCGTCACGCTCGCCGACAATGCCGCGCACTTGATCGGAATCCTCGAAAGGGCCAAGCAGAACGGGCCGGTGATCCTCGTCTCCCACAGCCGCGGCGGCGTGACGGCCACCGCGGCAGCCAACGTACGGCCGGACCTGATCGACCGCATCGTCTACGTCTCGGCTTGGTGCCCTGTCGATCTCGACGTGAACGACTACTACGCCGAGCCGGAGATGGCCACGGTGGATGCCGCTTCCCTGGGGCTGGCGCTGGCCGGGAACCCGGCCGAACTCGGCCTGCTCCGCGTCAACTTCCGCACCGCGAACCCGGACGCCCTCGCGGCCTTCAAGGCGGCCTTCCTCGCCGACGGCACCGACGAGGAGTTCCTGACCTTCCTGAACACCTTCCAGCCCGACGAGAACCTGGACACCGGCACCTCCGCCGACCGGGCGCAGGCCGAGACCTGGGGCCGCATCCCGAAGACCTACGTTCGCTTGGCCGGCGACGCGAGCCTGCCGCTCGCGATACAGGACCGGCTGATCCGCGAGGGCAACGCGCTGACGCCGGACAACCCGTACGACGTCCGTACCCTTGAGAGCAGCCACCTGAAGTGGCTGGTCCACCCGGCACCAGCGGCCCGGGTCCTGGGTGAGCTCGCAGCACTGACGGGATAGCCGGAAGTCTGCCGCCCCAGCCGCCGGGGGCAAGGCCGACAGCCCTCGCGCAGTGGGTGCGGCGGGAGAGCGCCAACCGGCCGGCGCCAGAAGGACACAGTCAGAAAATCACGGCCGGCGGCGAGGGCGGGGCAGTGGTCGTGAGGCCGGGCTCGTGAGTCCCGAACACCGGATCGAGGCGCGAGGAGCTCACTGACGCCCGGCTCGCCTCCCTCGCCGAACCGGGCGTCGACCGGGTGGGAGCAGCACCGGCGCCGGTCCCGGGCCGCGCCGAGGCCCTGGCTTGCGGCCGCCGGGTCGGAGTACCCGATCGCCGCCTCGCCCGGCGGTACCGAGCGGCGGGGCCGGCGAAAGCCGGCGTGCCTGCCGCTCGGCATCCGAAGCCGGGCCGCGACCGGCTCATCGACGTTGCCACTCTTCTGCCAGGAGCCGGTAGGAGCGCACCCGGTCGGCGTGGTCGTGGGTGATGGTGGTGATGACCAGTTCGTCGGCCCCGGTGGCCTCCTGCAGTTGTTCGAGCTGGTCGGCGACGCGCCCAGGGGTACCGACGAACTGGGTGTCGACCCGGTCGGCGACCAGGGCCCGGTCGGCTTCGGTCCAGGCATGGGCGCATGCCTCCTCCGGGGACGGGAAGGGGATGGCGCTCTCGGCCGTGCGGATGCTGCGGACCCACAGGCCGTAGCCGGTGGCGAGTTCGCGGGCGGTCTCGTCGTCCTCGGCGACGACGACATCGGCGGAGACGCTGACGTAGGGCTTGTCGAGGTGGTCGGACGGACGGAACGCGGCGCGGTAGCCCTCGGCCGCCTCCAGTACGGTGGCCGGGCTGACGTGGTAATTGGCGGTGAAACGCAGACCGTTGCGGCCCGCGACATCGGCGCTCTGTCCGCCGCTGCTGCCGAGGATCCACACCTGCACGTCGGCACCCTCGCCGGGGACGGCGTGTGCTTCGGTCCCGTCCGCGGAGCGGTAGTCACCGCGCAGGAGCGCGAGTATGTCGTCGACCTGCTCGCCGTAGTCCTGGGGGCAGGCGCCGGGCTGGTGCAGGAGCTGCTGCTGGAGCAGGAAGCGGGGGGAGCCGATCAGGTGCTCGGAGGAGAATCGTGATGGGATCTTCAACCCGTTGGGGGCTCGCCCGCCGACGACGGGGGTCATGGCGGGCCGGCCTCCTGCGGTCTGTCCGGGGGGCCGTCCGCCCGAGCGGCCGAGGCCAAGGTCGAGCCGCCCGGGGTGCAGGGCGTCGATCAGCCCGAACTCCTCAACGGTGGACAGGGCGGTGCGGTGACCGAGTTGTACGGCACCGGACCCGATCCTGATCGTGGAGGTCGCGGAGGCGGTCAGGGCAAGTACGACGGCGGGAGAGGTTCCGGCCACGCCGGGGTTGAGGTGGTGCTCGGCGAACCAGTAGCGGGTGTAGCCGAAACGCTCGGTCTGCCGGGCGAGGTCGATGGTGTTGCGCAGTGCCTCTGCGGCGGTGGAGCCGGACGGGACCGGGACGAGGTCGAGGACTCCGAGGGGGATGCCGGACATGGTCGGGTGTTGCTCCTCAGCGGTCGGTGGGCGCGGTCAAGCTGCTCGTCCGGCGGCCGCCGGTACGGCCGCACGGCTGCCGAGAGCTTCGGAGAACTGGTCGACGACCTGGGCGAGGGCCTCGGCCGGACCCGGCGCAACGGTTAGCGTGCCGTCGTCGCCCACCGCGATGTCCTTGTCGAGCGTGAACCAGCCCTGGACGATGTGCGCGGCGCCCATGGAACTGAGCACCGGGCGCAGGGCGTAGTCGATCGCCAGGACGTGCGCCGTGGTTCCGCCGGTCGCCAGCGGGAGGACTGTCTTGCCGACCAGGCCGTACTGCGGCAGCAGGTCCAGCAGGGACTTCAGCAGTCCGGAGTAGGCGGCCTTGTAGACGGGCGTGCCGATCACGATCCCGTCGGCGCGGGCGAACAATTCGGTCGCCTCGACGATCGCCGGGTGCCGGAAGTCGGCGCCGAGCAGGGCTTCGGCGGGGATGGTGCGGATGTCCAGGGGAATCACCTCGTGTCCGTGGGCCGTGAGCCGCGCATCCAGGTGACGCAGCAGCCGGGCAGTACGGGAGGTGACGGAAGGACTTCCGGAGACGGACAGGACGATGGCCATGGCGGATCCTTCGGGAGCGTGGGATTTTTCGTGGGACTGGTGTGGGGAGGGGGAGAGCCCCGTACCGCGGCGGACTGCGGCCCCGCCTCCTGCGACGGCTACTTGCTGGTCCTGGGCAGGCCGGGCGGGTTGATCTCCGACGTGGTCACAGCCTCGTCGGACAGGCCCCAGCGCTTCAGCACCTTCGCGTACGTACCGTTGTCGATGACATGGTCGAGTGCGTCGGCGAGCGGCTCGGCCAGTCCGCTGTCCTTCTTGGTGGTGGCCGCGATCAGGCCCTGGAGGGCGGAGCCGGCACCGGAGTACGTGCCGACGACTTCCGTCTTCCCGGTGGTGGCCGCATGGTAGGCGGCGGTCGGGTTGGGGCCGAGGTAGAGGTCGATCCGGCCGGACCGGAGAGCGAGGTAGGTGTCGCTGTCGTTCTGGTAGTACTTGATGTCCACCGGCTTGCGGCCGGCCTTCTCGTTCTCCTTGCTCCACTCGATCAGCAGCTTCTCCTGGTTGGTGCCGCTGCCTACGGCGACGGTCCTGCCCGCCACGTCCTCGGGCCCGGTGATCTTCAGACCGCTGCCTTTCTTCGCCTCGAAGCCCAGGTTGTCCTCGCGGTAGGTGGCGAAGTCGTACTTCTCCTTGCGCTCCTCGGTGACGGTGATGTTGCTGAAGCCGGCGTCGTACTTGGCACTGTCGAGGCCGACGAAGATGTTCTCCCAGGAGACGGTGTTGATGTGCAGCTCGAGGCCGAGCACGTCGGCGACCAGAGAGGCGATGTCGGGCTCGACACCGATGACGGTCTTGTTGTCGGTGGCGTGGAAGGTCAGGGGCGCCGCGGAGCCGGACGAGTCGACGATCTCCAGGGTGCCTCTCTTTCGGATCTCCTCCGGGACCTCGGCGGCTATGGAGTCGACCTTGTCCGTGGTGATGCGGTTCTGGTCCGGGCCGATGTTGATCTTCGTCTTGCCGCCCGGCGCGGCCGCGATCTCGGTCGTGTCGCCGTCGGAGGGGTCGCTGCACGCGGCGAGGGCGAGGGCGGCGGCCAGTCCCAGCGCGGCTGCGGTCGTGCGGCGGGTGATCGAGGTGGACACAGTCGTGCTCCTTGCTCATGGAAAGGAATGAGGGTGGTCAGAAGACCTTGGAGAGGAAGGCGCGGGTGCGCTCGTGCCGCGGGTCGTCCAGTACGGCCGCGGGCGGGCCCTGCTCCACGACGACACCGCCGTCCATGAACACCACGGTGTCGGCCACCTCGCGGGCGAAGCCGATCTCGTGGGTCACGACGATCATGGTGGTTCCGGTGCGGGCCAAGTTCTTGATGACGTCGAGGACTTCGCCGACCAGTTCCGGGTCGAGCGCCGATGTGGGCTCGTCGAAGAGCAGCACCTTCGGTTCGAGGGCGAGTGCGCGGGCGATGGCCACGCGCTGCTGCTGGCCGCCGGAGAGCTGCCGCGGGTAGGTGCCGGCCTTGTCGGCGAGGCCGACCCGGGCGAGGAGCCCGCGGGCTGTCCTCTCCGCCTCCTTGCGTGGGCGGCGCAGCGCGGAGACGGGTGCCTCGATGAGGTTCTCCAGCGCGGTCAGGTGCGGGAAGAGGTTGAAGTTCTGGAAGACGAACCCGATGTGGGTGCGCTGTTTCAGAACATCCTTCTCCTTCAGTTCGTACAGCTTGCCGCCGGAGCGGCGGTAACCGATGAGCTCGCCGTCGATGCTGACCCAGCCGCGGCTGACCTTCTCCAGGTGATTGATGGTGCGCAGCAGCGTGGACTTCCCGGAGCCGGACGGGCCGAGGACGACGGTGACCTCGCCGGCGCGGACCTTCAGGTCGACGCCGCGCAGCACCTCCAGCGGGCCGAAGCTCTTGTGGACGCCGTGGACGTCCACCATCACGTCGTCGGCGTCCACCGTCACGTCGCTCATCGGCTGTCTCCCAAGGGTTTCAGGGGTACGACGGGCTGGTTGCGCCGGGCCGCCGCCGCGCGCAGGTTGCGTACGAAGCGACGGGCGCGCCGGAACGGGGTGGGCGGCGGGGTGCGGTCGGCGCCCCGGGCGAAGCGGCGCTCCACGTAGTACTGCGCGACCGACAGCAGGGAGGTCAGCACCACGTACCATGCGGTAGCGACCAGCAGCAGCGGGATCACCCGGCCGTTGCGGCCGTAGATCACCTGCACCTGGTAGAACAGCTCGCCGATGGACATCACGTAGACCACCGAGGTGCCCTTGAGCAGGCCGATGATCTCGTTGCCTGCGGTGGGCAGGATGGCGCGCATGGCCTGCGGCAGCACGATCCGGCGGATCTGCCGCAGCCGGGGGATGCCGAGTGCGGCGGCGGCCTCCGACTGCCCGTGGTCGACGGCGATGACGCCGCCGCGCACGATCTCGGCCGCGTAGGCGGCCTGGTGCAGTGTCAGTCCGATGACGGCAGCACCGATGGTGCCGATCAGGTTGTTGCTCTCGACGGACCAGAAGACCGGTCCGAAGGGGATACCGACGCCCAACTCGTCGTACAACGCGCTCAGGTTGAACCAGAACACCAGTTGGACGATCATCGGGATGGACCGGAAGATCCAGATGTAGGTCCAGGCGACGGTCTGCAGCACCGGGCTGCGCGACAGCCGCATGAAGGCCAGGACGGTGCCGAGGAGAAAGCCCAGCACCGTGGCGTGGGCGGTGAGCTGGAGGGTCACCCACACCGCCTGCACGATCGTCTCGGAGAGGACGTACTCGCTGAACACGCCCCACTCCCAGACCGGGTTGGTGGCCAGCCCGTGCACGAACTGGGCGACCAGCACGATCACAGCGACGGCCGCCGCCCAACGGGCGTAGTGGCGGGCGGGGACGACCTTGAGCGAGGCCTGGTCGTCCGGGGCGGGCGGGGCTCCGGGGCCGGCGCCCGGGGAGGCCGCGCCGGGTGGCGCGGAGGCGGAATCGGTGATGAGTCCCATCGTGGTTGTTCCTGCTCAGCTCTTATGCGGGATCGGGCGGGTTGATTCGCGATGTCTCGATCGCGGAGGCGGTGGTGCCCCATTTCTTGAGGATCCGGGCGTATGTGCCGTTCCTGATCAGCTCGTTGGCGGCGGCCTGGAACGCCTTGGTGAGCGGGGAGCCCTTCTTGAAGGCGAAGCCGACGTCGAGGCGGTGGTACTCGCCGAGGAAGGTGGTCTGTGAGGCGGGCTGTGCCGCTTGGTAACGCAGGCCGTTGATGGTCGACATGATCACGTCGATCCGGCCCTGCTGGAGCGCGGTGAGTGTCGCCCCGTTCTCCGAGTAGACCTTGACGTCGTACGGCTCCTTGCCCTCCTTCGCGCATACGCCCTTCTGCGCGGTCAGGGTCGCCTCGAAGGTGGTGCCGGCTCCGGTGCCGATGGTCAGCCCGCACAGCTGGGTGAGGTCGGTGACCTTCGTCGTGAGCCTGGTGTTGCCCTTCTTCACCGCGAAGCCCTGACCGTCGTTGATGTAGGTGACGAAGCCGACGGTCTTCAGTCGTTCTGTGGTGACGCCGAAGTTGCCGGTGCCGACGTCGTACTTGCCGCTGCCGAGGGCGGGCAGGATCGTCTCGAAGGAGGCATCCTGCCGCTCCAGCTCCACGCCGAGGACCTTGGCCACCGCGTCGGCGATGTCGATGTCCTGGCCGGCGGGCGGCTTGTCCTGTCCGTTCGGGTAGTACGCGCCGGGCGGGAATCCGATCGAGCTGCCGACTCGCAGCGTGCCGGACTCGCGGACGCCGGCGGGCAGCAGGGCGGCGACGGAGTCCACCTTGCGTACGGCGGCGATCGGGTCGCCGGCCGGCGCGGGTGATGCCTGAACGCCCGCCGGTGTGGTGCTGGAGGTGTCGGCGGAGCCACAGGCGGTCAGCGCCAGTACGGGCAGCAGCGCGATGGTGGCGGCGATGCGCGGACGTGTTCCGGTGCCACGGACGCTCACAGGCCGGCTGCCTTTCCTTGGCGTGCTGCGACTGGCAGGTGCTTCTCGAAGGGCAGCGGGCCGATGGTTTCCGGGTCGGCCTCCGTGTCGAACAGCGGTGTGTAGCCGGTGGCCAGGTACAGGCCGCGGGCCTCGGGCTGGCGCGGACCGGTGGTCAGGCAGATCCGCCGGTAGCCGCGGGCGCTCGCCTCGCGCTCCAGCTCGGCGACGACGTGTCGGGCCAGACCGCGCCTTCGGTGGACGGAGTGCGTCCAGATCCGCTTCAGCTCGGCCGTGCTCTCGTCGTACCGGCGGAAGGCGCCGCCCGCGACCGGCTCGCCGTGTTCGAGGAGCAGGAGCAGGATGCCGCCGCGCGGGGCGGTGAACTCCTCGTCGGGATAGCGGGCGAGTTCGGCGTGGGCGTCCCTGCCGTAGCGGGACGAGTACTCGTCGCCGAGTTCGTGCAGCAGTGGCTTCACCCGCGGGTCCGACACCGCCACTTGGATGAACGCCGGCTCCGCTGAAAGCGACGGCGGCTGTACGACGGACGTCATGCGTTCACCGCCACGAGGGTCTGCGTGCCGCGCGCCGCCCGTTCGACGTCGCGCTTGGCGACCTCCTCACGGACGATCGGGATCACGTACCGGCCGAAGTCGATCGCGTCGCCCAGCAGGTCGTATCCCCGGGCGGAGAGGATGTCCACGCCGAGGTCGTAATAGTCAAGGAGCGCCTGGGCGACCGTCTCCGGGGTGCCGACCAGTGCGTTGGAGTTGCCCGCGCCGCCGGTCACGGCGGCGGTCGGGGTCCACAGGGCGCGGTCGTAGCGCTCCCCCGCCTCGGCGATCGCGACCAGCCGCTGCGAGCCGGCGTTTTGAGGTGTCGCAGCCTGCGACTGGGCATGCCCGTTGTGGCGTTTGGTGACCGGTTCGCCCTTCTCCTTGCGAGCCTTGATCGCGCCGACCGTCCGGTGCGCCTTCTCCCAGGCCAGCTCCTCCGTCGGGGCGATGATCGGGCGGAAAGCCACCTGGATACGCGGCACATCGGTGCGGCCCGCGGCCCTCGCGGCGGCCTTCACCGCCTCGATCTGCTCGGCGGTCTTCGCCAAGGGCTCGCCCCACAGGCAGTAGATGTCGGCCTCGTCGCCCCCCGCGGCGTACGCGGCGGGCGACGAGCCGCCGAACGACACGTCGGGGCGGGGTTTCCGAGCCGGGAAGACGTCGCTGACGAAATCGTGGAAGCGGTAGTGCTCGCCCTCGTGGTCGAAGGGCTCGTGGGTGGTCCAGATCTTCTTGACGATCCGGATGTACTCGCGGGTGCGGGCGTAGCGCTCGTCCTTCGTGAGGGTGTCGCCCTCGCGACCCTGCTCGCGGTCGTTGCCGCCGGTGATGAAGTGCACGGTCAGCCGGCCCTCGCTGATCTGGTCGAGGGTGGCGAAGGTCTTCGCGGCGAAGGTCGGGTACGAGACGTTGGGCCGGTGGGCGAGCAGGATCTGCAGGCGGTCCAGCCTGCTCGCGATGCAGGCGGCCGCCGGCGCCGGGTCCGGCGATCCGGAACCGTAGGCGAACAGCACCCGGTCCCAGTCGTGGTCCTCGTGTGCCCGGGCGAGCCGGAGCGTGTACTCCTTGTCGAAGGCGGCGCCGGAGCGCGGGGTGGTTTCGGATCCGTCGTTGGTGGCGGCGATGCCAAGGAACTCCACTGGCATGGGAGGTGACCTTTCTCGAGTCCTCTGGGGCCGTTGCGTGGGCAGCACGCGGGCACGGCGGAGCAGCCCTCGGTGCGGCCGGGTATGACGGCGCCTCAGGGTGCCGGGAACCATGTGGTGAACAGGTGTGACGACGCCGGGGCGCGGGCCTCGGGCGAGGTGGTGCGGCAGCGGTGCGTGTCAGGTCTCGCAGGACCGTCCATACGCGGATTCAACGTGTGTTCAGCGCATGCGTACGGCGGTGCCACGAAGGGAGGAACTCGGCCCGCGACGGGGTCACCGAGGGAGGGAAGGGCCGGTCAGACGACCCACTGCCGCGTCAGGCGCAACACGCTGCGGACCACACTCGACCGAAGTCGATGTGGTCACGCGTGACCAGGCGCTGCTCGGCATTCATGCGGCTAATTGAGCAGTACATCTCGCTTCTCGTCAACCACGGCCCAGATGCCGGACCGGCGTTGAGCAGTTCTGGGCGTGGTTGACACATGCGCGTGGTGCGCCCATACGATCGAAGACGGACCGGCTCCGCCGTGCGCGGCAGCCGCACCGGCCGCGTTGAGGGACGCGGCGAGCGTGACGACGCCGAAACCCAGCCACCGCTCCGAACCCGTCTGTGTCTGCGCGGCATGCACGCACGCCGCCGGGTGGTCACCGACGCCCGCGCCTCCCTCCCTTGGAGATCCTCCTGATGTTCTCGCCATCCGGCATCACCGATTCCTCCCGCGTCTCCGCGGCCCTCCCACCCGCAGGACACCTCGAAGGCTCCAGCGGCCAAGGCCCCGGCGACGATCTGCCACGGATCGTGCCGCGCCGGCACATCGGCCGCCGGTTGACCACTGCCGCCGCGCTGCTGGTCTTCGCGATGATGGTCAACTCCGTCGTGCGCAACCGCGCCTTCCAGTGGGAGGTGGTCGGCCGGTACTTCACCACCGCCGCCGTGCTCGACGGGCTGCTGCTCACCCTGTGGCTGACCGGCGTGGTGATGGTGCTCGGCTTCCTGCTCGGCACCCCGCTGGCCGTGATGCGGCTGTCCGCCAACCCTGCGTTGCGCACCCTCAGCTGGGGCTACGTGTGGATCTTCCGGTCCACACCACTGCTGGTGCAGCTGCTGTTCTGGTTCAACATCGGCGCCCTCTACCCGGCGCTCGGCCTCGGCATCCCCTTCGGGCCCCAGTTCGTCACCGTCAAGACGGTCAACCTGCTCGGCCCCACCCTCACCGCTGTCGTCGGGCTGACCCTGCACGAAGCCGCGTACGCCGCCGAGGTGGTGCGCGGCGGCATCCTCTCGGTGGACGCCGGCCAGACGGAGGCCGCCCAGGCTCTCGGCATCGGCAGGCGGCGCACCCTGCGCCGGATCGTCATTCCGCAGGCGATGCGCTCCATCGTCCCGACTGCGGGAAACATGCTGATCGGCACCCTGAAGGGCACCAGCATCGTCAGCGTACTGGCCGTGCACGACCTGCTGTACTCGGTGCAACTGGTCTACAACCAGACCTACCAGGTCATCCCGCTGCTGATGGTGGCGACTCTCTGGTACATCGCCGTCACCACCGTGCTCAGCGCGGGGCAGTTCTACGTCGAGCGCCACTACGCACGTGGCTCTGCCCACGCGCTGCCGCCCACACCCCTGCAGAGGCTCAGGGTCCGCCTGGCCGCGCTCCGCGCCCGGCTGGAGAGGGCGACCGCGCCCGGGGCCCGCCCTGCGGCCGGCGGTGACCGGTGAGCCCGCTCGCGGTGTTTCCTTCCCTACATTTCCCATCGATTTACTAGGAAAGGATTGACGACCCGGCCGACGGGTGCGCAGGATGATGTACATGTCCCACACACAGCAACGACTCGTTCGTCGTCGGCATGTCGACTTTGGTCACGTCGTCAGCGCCGCCTGCTGTCGCGCGTAAGGCACGCGGCTCACACGTTGCGCGCGCCACTCCGCTCCTTCTCCTCCATCCCAGGCGATCAGGCCCATCCATCCACTGCTCCTGATGGCCCGTCATACCCCTGAAGGACGACCGCCATGACCACGGCACTCCTGGCCCAGGCCACCCCATCGGGTTCGCCACTCCCCGACATGCGCCGCCTCCGCCTCGTGGGCGATGCCGCGCAGAGCGGCACTGCGGAAACCGGTTCCACCTCCCTCGTCGGCTACCTCGTACTCGTCCCCGAGGGCACCGACCCCGCCCAGCTCTTCGCCAAGGACGTGGCACGGCCGGAGATCCGGCCGGTCGCCTCCACGGACTCACCTCCCGTGCACCGGACGGGAGCGGAAGGCGGTGCCGTCCGTATCGATCCCGTGCGACATGTCGCAGAGGTGGACGGACGGGAACTCGACCTCACCTACCTGGAGTTCGGGCTGCTGGCCCATCTCGTACACCATCCCCACCAGGTGCATTCGCGCGAGCAGCTGGTGACCGGCATCTGGGGCTACGACCACATCGGCGACGGCCGCACCGTGGACGTCCACATCGCGCGGCTGCGCCGCAAGCTCGGCACCGCTCACCGGCACCAGATCGTCACCGTACGGCGCGTGGGTTACAAGTACGTACCCGGCCACCGACCTTGAGGAGAACATCACCATGGGCGTTGCCACTGCGCCGTCCGGCTCCGCCTCGGAATCCGGCCGGACCGGGCCCGGCCGTGCGCACTGGCTGCGCGTGACCCGCGAGACGGCGGACGACCTGGCCACGGACGCGGTGGCCAGGGAGCAGGCAGGCAAGGCCCCGTTCGACGAGGTGTCCCGGCTGCGCGAAGCGGGACTGCTGACGCTCCTCATACCGGCCGAGCTCGGAGGAGGCGGCGCGGACTGGCCCACGGCCTACACCGTCGTCCGGGAGATCGCGGCCGTCGACGGCGCGATCGGTCAATTACTCGGCTGTCACTATTTCCTGTCGTGGAGCGCCAAGTTCTTCACCGCGCCCTCTCTCGCCGCTCAGGCCGAGCAGCGGTCCGCGGCGGAGCAGTGGTGCTGGGGCGGTGGTTTCGCCCGCCAGGAACCGCCTCTGACACTGACCAGGACAGCCGCCGGCTACGTGCTCGACGGCCGGCAGAGCTACGCCACCGGGGTCCTGGTCGCCGACCGCCTCGCCGTGCGGGCCGTACGGGCCGACACCGGCGAACCACTCGCCGTCGTCGTCGATCCCGCCCGCCACGGCGTGGGGATCGACGGCGACGCCGACCCTTTCGGCCAGCGGCTCGCGGCCGGCGGGAGCGTGGAGTTCGACGGTGCAGCGGTCGCCGCCGACGACGTACTCGGCTCTCTGTCCGCGGACGAGGACGTCCTGTCGCCCCTGACCGCACTGGCATCACCGGTCGGGCGCCTCCTCTCCGTCCAGCTCCGTCTCGGCATGGCCGAGGGAGTGCTCGCCGAAGCCCATGACTACAGCAGGGCAGGCCACTCGCCCTGGCACCCGGACTGGCCACTCGGCTCCCCCCAGGACCCGCAGGTGCTGACCGCCTACGGGGAACTCACCGTCCTCACGCGCTCCGCGTCCGCGCTCGCCGATCAGGCACGGGAAGCGGTGCACGGCGGGCTCGTACGCGGCGAAGACCTCACCTACGACGAGTACGCGGAGATCTCCGTTCTCGTGGCCATGGCCGAAGCCGCCGCCTCCAGGGCCGCACAGGAGTCCACCGCCCGCGCCCTCGACATCATCGGCGCCCGCTCCACGTCCTCACGGCTGGGCTTCGACCGCTTCTGGCGCAATGCCCGGACCCACACCTTGTACGAGCCCGTCACTCACCGGCTCCGTGATGTCGGAGACTATTTCCTCAACGGCACGCACCCTCCGTTCGTCCTGCCCGTCTGACCCTGCGATGCCGTTCAGCTTTTTGCCGGCGGAATCGGCATGACCGGCATGCGCCACGCAACCCGGCATCCATGCAATTGTGAACGCCGCACTTCACTCATATGTCGGGCCGTCGAGAATATGAGACGCTCGCACAAGCAGCATTGACTTGGCCGTATTTCGCTGCAACTCTCTTGGCGTGAGCAAGTCCGAGAATCTCGCCGCGCGCCTGCACGTCGATCTGCGACGCCAGGCCAGCGCCATCTGTGCCGTCGGCCGCTGACGCGCTGACGGGCACCACTCTCCCGCTCCACATTCCCCGTCGGTCATCACGACCGTCGCCGGCGTGAACAGCTGATTCCTTGCAGGCATTTCTGGCGGGCCTCTTTTCCCTTCGGTGTCCGCCTTGCTTGCCCTCAATTGCCGAGCGCCTCTCTCGGTCATGGCTTCTCCATGCCATCGATTCCGCCTCGGCCCCATTCGTGTGAACAGGACCTTTCCATGGCCATTACGGCATCGTCCCGACGCCAGTTCCTCTCCCTGCTCGGTCTTTCCGCGGCGGCCGTGAGCTGCGGCACGATCGCGACCGGAGCCACTCCCGGCAAGGGCCGGACCAAGACGATCCGGTACCAGGGCTGGGCGGGTCAGGTGACCTTGCCGGAGTTGGCCGAGGATCTCGGCTATCTGGAGGACGTGAAGCTGAAGTGGGTCGGGAACACCATCAGCGGACCGCAGGACATCCAGTCCGCGGCCACGGGTCAGGTCGACTTCGGCGGCGCGTTCAACGGCGCGGTCGTCAAACTCGCGGCGAACAACGCTCCCGTCAAGGCCGTCATCAGCTACTACGGCTCCGACAAGTACGCCTACAACGGCTTCTACGTCCTCAAGGACAGTCCGGTCCGCTCGGCCAGGGACCTGATCGGCAAGAAGGTCGGGATGAACACACTCGGAGCGCACTCCGAGGCCATGCTCGACATCTATCTGCAGCGAGGCGGCCTGTCCCGGGCGGAGATCGGCAAGGTCGAGCCACTCGTGGTCCCACCGGTCAACACCGAGCAGACACTGCGGCAGAAGCAGATCGACGTGGCCGTGCTCGGCGGCGTCCTGCGCGACAAGGCACTGGCGACCGGGGGCCTCCGCCCGCTGTTCACCGACTTCGAACTGCTCGGCGCGTTCAGCGCGGGCACCTACGTGATGACGGACCGCTTCCTGAAGCAGAACCCCGACACGGCCCGGATCTTCGTCACCGCCGTGGGGCGGGCCGTCGAGTGGTCCCGTTCGACTCCGCACGAAGAAGTCATCGCCCGGATGACGGACATCGTGAAGAAGCGTGGCCGCAACGAGGACACCGCACCCCTGAAGTACTGGCGCTCCTACGGCGTCGCCGAGAAGGCGGGCCTGATCACCGGCAAGGAACTCCAGCTGTGGATCGACTGGCTGGCCGAGCGCGGCGACATCAAGAAGGGCCAGGTCGCGCTGTCGGGCCTCTACACCAACGACTTCAACGGCAACACGAAGTCTCCCTCCACGGCGAAGAGCGGGAGCTGACCCATGCCGGACTCCACCACGTCCCCCACCACACCCAAGATCGTCTTCGAGGACGTGCGGAAGGACTTCACCGTCAAGGACCGGACGAGGGCGCGACGGGCGTCCCGGTTCACCGCCCTCGACGGCATCGACCTGGAGATCACGGCCGGCGAGTTCGTCGTCCTGGTCGGCCCCAGCGGCTGCGGGAAGTCCACGCTGCTGGACCTGCTCGGCGGCCTCACCCAGCCCACCGGCGGGCGGATCCTGCTGGACGGCACACCCGTCACCGGGCCCGGCCTGGACCGAGGCATCGTGTTCCAGCAGTACGCGCTGCTGCCGTGGCGCACGGCGCAGGGCAATGTCGAGTTCGGCCTGGAGGCCACCGGCATCCCACGGCGTCAACGCCCGGCACGAGCCAGGGAGTTCCTGGACCTGGTCGGTCTGTCCGGGTTCGAGCAGCGCCATCCGCATGAGCTGTCGGGAGGGATGCGGCAGCGGGTGGCGATCGCCCGCAGTCTCGCCTACGACCCCGATGTCCTGCTCATGGACGAGCCGTTCGCCGCGCTGGACGCCCAGACCCGGGAGTCGCTGCAGGACGAACTGCTGCGCATCTGGCAGCGCACCGGCAAGACGGTCGTCTTCATCACGCACAGCATCGACGAGGCCGTCTACCTGGGACAGCGCGTCGCCGTCATGACATCGCGGCCGGGCCGCATCAAGCAGATCGTGCCGGTCGCCCTCGGCTCCCGTACGGCGACGGACGACCTCCGCTCCAGTCCCGAGTTCGCGCGGCACCGGCACGTGATCTGGTCACTGCTGCGCGACGAGGTGGCCAGGGCGCAGCAGTGGGAGAAAGAGGAGGTTTCCGTATGAGCACCACGACCGGCACGGCCACCGAGAAGACCACGGCACCGGGCTCGGTGAGCGCCGCCGAGCCCGTCCCGGCCCCCTCCCCCGCCGCGTCCGTGCCACGTGAGGCATCACCGTCGAGGGTGAGCGACGTCCGCTCCACGCCGGCCCGACTCCGCCGGGCGGTCCGCCGGCTGCCGTACCTGCTGCTCAAGGGGGCGACCAAGTCCGTCGCGATCGCGGCCCTGGTGCTGCTGTGGGAGACCGCACCGCGGCTGGGCCTGGTCGACCGGACCTTCCTGCCGCCGTTCAGCGAGGTCGCCCACGCCTGGTGGGGACTGGCCGCCGACGGTCGGCTCGCCGACAACGCACGTGCCAGCCTGGTGCGCTCGTTCAGCGGATTCGGTCTCGCCGTGGCCGTCGCCGTGCCGCTCGGCCTGCTGATCGGCTGGTACCGGCCGGTCGCCGACCTGCTCGGACCACTGCTGGAGGTGTTCCGCAACACCGCGGCGCTGGCCCTGCTGCCGGTGTTCGTCCTGCTGCTGGGCATCGGCGAGACCTCGAAGATCTCCATCGTGGTGTACGCGTGCACCTGGCCGATCCTGCTCAACACCATCAGCGCGGTCCGCAACGTCGACCCGACCCTGGTGAAGCTGGCGAAGTCGATGAACCTGGCTGCGCCGCGCCTGTTCCAGAAGGTCATCCTGCCGTCCGCGGTGCCAGTGATGTTCACCGGCATCCGGCTGGCCGGAGCGGTGTCGATCCTGGTGCTGGTCGCCGCCGAGATGATCGGCGCGAAGGCGGGCCTCGGTTATCTGATCAACGCCTCGCAGTACAACTTCGCGATCCCGCAGATGTACGCGGGCATCATCACGATCTCCGCCATCGGCGTGGTGTTCAACCAGTTCCTGGTGGCCGTGGAACGACGGCTCAGTTCCTGGCGCGTACCGGCCGGCGGCTGACCCGGCCGCCTTCGCGCCCCACCGCCCGCCCGTCTCCGGCCCGCTGGTCCCATCCTGCCTGTTGGTCTCACTGCCCCGATCCGAGGAACCCCATGACCGCGTCCAGACCCCGTCAGCTCCACCTCAACGCCTTCCTCATGAACGCCGGCCACCACGACGCCGCCTGGCGCCATCCCCGCACCCAGCCCGAACGAGTCACGGACCTGCGCTACTTCCAGCAGCTCGCGCAGACCGCCGAGCGCGGCCTGCTCGACTCGGTCTTCCTCGCCGACGGCCTCGCCCTGTGGGGCAACGTCCGGCACAACGCCCTCGGCGGCTTCGAACCCCTCACCCTGCTGTCCGCCCTGGCGGCGGTCACCGAGCACGTCGGCCTGATCGCCACCGTCTCCACCACCTTCAGCGAGCCCTTCCACACCGCCCGCAAGTTCGCCTCCCTGGACCACATCAGCGGCGGCCGGGCCGGCTGGAACATCGTCACCTCCGGCACCGTGAACGAAGCCCGTAACTTCGGTCAGGAGGAGCACCTGGAGCACGGGCTGCGCTACGAGCGGGCACGGGAGTTCGTCGAGGTCGCCACGAAGCTCTGGGACAGCTGGGAGGACGACGCGATCCTGCTCGACCGGGAGCGGGGTGTCTACGCCGACACCGACAAGGTGCGGGAGATCGACCACCGCGGAGCGTACTTCGGGGTGCGGGGCCCGCTGAACGTACCGCGCAGCCCACAGGGACACCCGCTGCTGGTGCAGGCCGGTTCGTCGGAGGACGGCAAGGAGTTCGCCGCCCAGTACGCCGAGGCCGTCTTCACCGCCCAGCAGACCCTCGCCGACGGCCAGGCCTTCTACAAGGACCTCAAATCACGGCTCGCTCGCCACGGGCGTGCCGAGGACCAGCTGCTGGTGCTTCCCGGCATCGCCCCCGTCATCGGTTCGACGGAGGCGGAAGCCCGCGCCCTGCAACAGGAGTTGACGGACCTCCAGGTGCCCGAGTACGGGCTCGCCCAGCTGTCCGGCATGCTCGGCACCGACCTGACCGGGCTGCCGCTGGACGGACCACTGCCCGAGCTGCCCGAGGAGCGGGACATCAACGGCAACAAGAGCCGTTTCACGCTCGTCGCCGAACTCGCCCGCCGCGACGGCCTCACCCTGCGCGAGCTCATCGCCCGCCTCGGTCCGGGCCGTGGTCACCGGGTGTTCACCGGCACCCCGGAGCAGACAGCCGACCAGCTCGAGGAGTGGTTCACCCAGGGCGCCGCCGACGGCTTCAACATCATGCCTCCCCATCTGCCGGGCGGCCTGGAGGACTTCGTCGACCATGTCGTGCCGATCCTGCAGCGGCGCGGCCTCTTCCGCACCGAGTACACCGGCCGCACCCTGCGCGAGCACTACGGTCTGGCCCGCCCCGCCAACCGGCTGGCCGCGGCGGCACCGGCCGCCCCCCTGGAGGTGGCCTCATGACCGGCCTGGTCTCGGCGGAACGCCGTATCACCCGCGCCAAGTACATCAGGGTCTGCCCGGCCGACGCACTGCGCGTGGCGCCCGTCACCGCCCCTCACCCCCTGACGACCTTCCGACTGATCACCTCTCCGCTGATCACCTCCTGAAAGGAACACCCGCACATGACCACCAGCACCGGCTTCGACATCCGCAGGACCGGCGGCCGTATCGGCGCCGAGATCCTCGGCATGGATCTCTCCACCGAGCTCGACCCCGCCGTCGTCACCGAGATCAACTCCGCGCTCCTGGAACACAAGGCACTCGTCTTCCGAGATCAGAACCTCGACGACGCGGGCCAGCTCCGCTTCGCCTCCCTCTTCGGCGAACTCACCACCGCGCACCCCACCGTCCCCTCCGTGGACGGCCAGGCCCACATCCTGCCCGTCGACGGCGACGAGGGCATCCGCGCCAACCACTGGCACACCGACGTCACCTTCGTCCGTACGCCCCCGAAGGCATCCACGCTGCGCAGCATCCTGGTCCCGCCGTACGGCGGCAACACCCTCATCGCCAACGCGGCCGCCGCCTACCGGGACCTGCCCGAGCCGCTGCGCGAGCTGGCCGACAAGCTCTGGGCCGTACACACCAACGACTACGACTACGCCGCCCCGAAGAACGAGAAGGCGGCCGAGCACCGCAGGCGGTTCGTCTCCCGGAAGTACCGCACCGCCCACCCTGTCGTCCGCGTCCACCCCGAGACCGGGGAGCGCGGGCTGTTCATCGGCGGCTTCGCCCAGAGCATCGTCGGCCTCGGCCCCTCCGACTCGCGGGATCTGCTGCGCATCTTCCAGTCGTACGTCACCCGCCCCGAGAACATCGTGCGCGTGGCCTGGACGCCGGGCGACCTCGTCCTCTTCGACAACCGCATCACCCAGCACTACGCCCCCGACGACTACGGCGACCTGCCGCGTCTGTTGCACCGGGTGACCGTCGCGGGCGACGTCCCCGCCGCTGTCGACGGCACCCTCAGCCACGTCGTCGAGGGCGACGACGCCTCCCACTACACACCCAGCGCGGCCTGAGCCCCGGGGCCGCCGGGCAGGAACACCTGCCCGGCGGTCCCCGCGACGGACACCGACCGAAGCCGTACGGGATAATGTGCGCATGCGGATCTCAGCCAGGGCGGACTACGCGGTACGTGCCGCACTGCAGCTCGCCGCGTCACGGGACGACGGACCACTGAAAGCCGAGGCCATCGCCGACGCTCAGGACATTCCGCACAAATTCCTTGAAGGCATCCTGAACGACATGCGCCGGGGCGGCCTCGTGCTCAGCCAGCGCGGCGGCAACGGCGGCTACCGGCTGGCCAAGCCCGCCGAGTCCATCAGCATCGCCGACGTCATCCGCGTCGTGGACGGACCGCTGGTGTCGGTGCGCGGGGTCCGCCCCCCGGAGCTGTCCTACACCGGCCCCGCCGAGTCGCTGCTCCCCCTGTGGATCGCGTTGCGGTCCAACGTGCGCGAGGTCCTCGAGGGCGTGTCGCTCGCCGACGTCGCCTCGGCCCGACTGCCCGACTGCGTATCCGACTTGACCAAAGCTCCCAGCGCCTGGATAAACCCCTGACACGCGGGGCCGATCGTCACCGGTCCCAGAATCGGGACAGCGGCGTCCGTCATGCGAATCCCCCAGGCAAGAAACCGGAGATCTACGGGGTGGCCAGGGGATCGTCCGACCGCACACACAGCCCGGTGCCGCCCCTCCCGGCCTCGTGTCGTCACGTCGGCCTCGGCCGTATGCCCAGTACATCTGCCGGCCCTTCCGACGCCGCAGGACCCGCCTCGCTCCGGGCTTTGAACCGCACGCCCGCCGGACAGCGGCTCGCGCTGGACGGCATCACGCTCGATGTGACTCCGGGTGGGTTTGTCACCCTCGCCGGGGCCGCCGTCGGCGGAAGAAGAGGCGAGTTCAGCGGGACGGACGACACGCGCAGCCCGCGTAACGGAGCAGATCCATGTGACCCTTCCGCCGCAGATGCCGGACGGTGTGGGCCATGCCCCATGAGTGCAGCGCGGTGTGCGACGACGGGGTCACCGACCGCATCGTGGGCACCCGGAGTCCACGTTATGAGCGGCAGAGTGGCGGATCTCGGTACTCGGTGGATGAAATCGCAGGTCAGATGAGTGTGCACGGGGCGTCAGGTGGCGCAATACGGTAGCAACACCATCGGAGCGGTTCTCCTTGTACGTTCCCTGTCATGCCAACCGAACCCGCCCCCGCAGCCCGCCCGGTCGCCGCCGCGCGCCGCCGCCGGCTGCGTGCGGACCGGGCCCGGCAGCTCGCCGACCTGCTGCGGCACCAGATCCTGGCGGGCGGCTTCCCCGGCGGGGTCCTGCCCCACGAGGACGTCATCGCCGCCGACTACCGGGCCAGCCGCAACACCGTCCGGCAGGCCCTGGACCTGCTGCGCGGCGAGCAACTCATCAACCGCCAACCGGGCGTCGGCACCGTGGTGGTCTGCGAGAAGTACCCGCACGGGCTGGACCGCCTCCAGGGCCTGGCCGAGACCCTGCACGAGCACGGCCGGGTCACCAATGAGGTCCGCACCGTCGGACCGGTCACCGCCCCTGGCCCGGTGGCGGATCGGCTGGGCCTGCCCGAGCACACCGACGTGCTGTGCATCGAGCGGCTGCGCCGCCTGAACGGGCTGCCGCTCTCCCTGGACCTGTCCTACCTGCCCATGGACGTGGGCGGTGAACTGCTCCGCTGCGACCTGGAGAACACGGACGTGTTCCGGCTCCTGGAATCGCTGACCGGCGGCCCGCTGGGGCATGCCGAGATCACCCTGGAGGCCGTCAACGCCGACGCGCACTCCGCCGCGGTGCTCCAGGCCCCGCGCGGGGCCGCCGTACTGATGCTGGAACGGCTGACCTGTCTGCCCGACGGGCGGCCGGTGGACCTGGAGTTCATCCGGTTCCGCGGCGACCGCATCACCATGAGCGGCGTGCTGCACCGCTCCGTCTGATCCCCGAGCTCCCCCTTCCGTTCCCCGCTCTTCCCGGCCGTGCCGGGTCCCTTGGAGACAACCATGCCTCTCGTTCCGCAGCGCGCCGACGTGCCCGTGACCATTGACGAATCCAAGTGCATCGACGGCTGCACGCTCTGCGTCGACATGTGTCCGCTCGATTCGCTCGCGATCCGCGAGGACAACGGCAAGGCGTACATGCACGTGGACGAGTGCTGGTACTGCGGCCCGTGCGCGGCCCGGTGCCCCACCGGCGCGGTCACCGTCAACATGCCCTACCTGCTCCGGTGAAAGGAAGAACCCCCGTGTCCCGCAAGAGAGTTCTCCTCCTGCCGCTCCTCCCGGTCGCTCTGCTGCTCCCGTCGGCCACCGCCTGCGGCGGCGCGGCCGGCGCCGAGGGCGGCGCCGGCGAGAAGACGGTCACCGTGACCGTCGGCTACCAGTCCAAGACCATCAACACCGTCACCGCCGGCACCCTGCTGCGCTCCCTCGGCTACTTCGAGGAGGAGCTCGCGGCCCGTGGGAAGAAGGACGGCACCACCTACAGGGTCGAGTGGCAGGACTACGCGACCGGCGCCCCGATCACCGCCCAGATGACCGCCGGGAAGATCGACATCGGTTCGATGGGCGACTTCCCGCTGCTGATCAACGCGGCCCGCGGCAAGCAGCTGGGGCAGCCGACCCGGCTGGTCTCGGTCACCGGATACAACGTGCGCGGCGGCCTGAACACCGTCGTCACCGCACCCGGTTCGTCCCTGCGGTCGCTGGCCGACCTGCGCGGCAAGAAGGTGTCCACCAGCGTCGGCTCGGCCGCCGACGGCACCCTGGTCCGGGCCCTGCAACGGGCCGGCATCGACCCGGACAAGGGCATCCGGAAGCTCAACCAGCAACCCAGTGTGGGTGCTTCGGCCCTGGCCGCGGGCAGCGCCGACGCGCTGTCCCAGTTCGTCGCCTGGCCCGGGAAGCTGGCCTTCGAGGGCCGGGCCACCGTTCTGTACGACGGAGCCGAACTGAACCTGCCGACCTTCCACGGGGTCACGGTCCGGGAAAAGTTCGCGAAGGAACGGGCCGGGGTCCTCGACGACTTCCTCAGGGCGCAGCGTCGGGCCACGGACTACCTGCGCGCCCAGCCGGTCACCGCCGCCGAGTCAGTGGCCGCGAAGACCGGACTTCCGGCCGAGGTGGTCTACCTCTACAACGGCGCCAACGGCATCGCCACCTTCGACCCGGAGCTCCGCCCGGAGCTGATCGCCGCGCTGAAGGAGGACGTGCCGGTGCTGAAGGCGGCCGGTCTGGTGGGCGACGTCGACGTGGACTCCTTCGTCGACCCGGCGCCGCTGAAGCGGGCCGTACGGTCCCCCGCCCACCCGAAGGCGGGCACCGCCAAGCCCGAACTGTGGCTGAAGGGCCGGACCGCCACCCGTACCTTCGACAGCCCCAAGGAACTGCTGAAGGCCGCCAAGGCCGCCGACGTGCGGGCCGCGTACGTGCCGGACGCGCTGACTGGCACCCCGTGGTTCGCGGACAAGGCGGTATGGGTCGCGGACGGCGCCGAGCTGCGCGCCTTCGTCACCCTGGCAAGTGCCGAGAAGTTCACCGGACGCAACGCCGGGTCCCGGATCATCCGCTACGCGGACGCCGTGAGGCTGGCGTCATGAGCGTGGGCCGCCGGCTGCTCCGCGTGGCCTCGTTGGCCGCGGCCCTCGGGGCGTGGCAGTTGCTGACCTCCCTGGACGTCAACCTGTGGTTGCGGTTCGAGCAGTTCCCCACCGTCGGCGAGGTGGCCTCCGCCTTCGCCGACCGGCTCGGCACCGGCCCGTACTGGCAGGACCTGGGCCACAGCCTGCGTCGGATCGTGGCGGGCTTCCTCCTGGCCGCGGTGCTGGGAGTGGCGGCCGGAACGGCCGTCGCCCGGTCCCGGTGGGCCGCCGACCTGCTCGGTCCGCTGGTGGAGGTGGTACGGCCCGTGCCGGCCATCGCCCTGGTTCCGGTCGCCATCCTGCTGCTGCCCACCAACGAGCAGGGCATCGTGTTCATCACCTTCACCGCCGCCTTCTTCCCGGTGGTGGTGTCGACCCGGCACGCGGTACGGGCGCTCACCCCGGTCTGGGAAGAGGCCGTGCTCACCATGGGCGCCGGCCGGCTGCGCGTGCTGTTCTCCGTGGTGCTGCCGGGTGCCCTGCCGGGTGTCTTCGGCGGCCTGTCGGTGGGGCTCGGCGTCTCGTGGATCTGCGTGATCTCCGCGGAGATGATCTCCGGCGAGTACGGGGTGGGCTACCGCACCTGGCAGGACTACACGATCGTCGACTACCCGGCGGTATTCGTCGGCATGGCCACCATCGGTGCCCTCGGATGGCTCACCTCGACCGCGGTGGAACTGCTGGGCCGCCGCGTCACCTCCTGGCTGCCCCGCCCGGCCGCGCGGGGAGCCGCCGACGCACCGCGTACGGCGTTCCGCCGGGCCGGCCGCACGCCCGCGGGCACCGGCGCCGTCCCCTTCGCGCACGCCGCTGACCGTACAGCCGTTCCCCGGAAGGAGCCGGTCCCATGAGCCCCGCGACCCTGCCCGCCGTATCCGCGCCGGCGGGAGCCGAACTCGCCCTGTACGATGTGCTGCTCGGTCACTCGGACGGCGCCGCCGTCCCCGGCAGGGTCTCGCTGCGGATCACGCCGGGGGAACTGCTTGCCGTGGTCGGGCCCTCCGGCTGCGGGAAGTCCACTCTCCTGCGCACCCTCGCCGGCCTGCTGCCTCCGCTGGACGGGCGGGTCACCCAGGACGGTGTGCCGGTCGGCCGGCCCGCCGCCGACCGGGCGCTGGTCTTCCAGCACGACGCCCTGTTGCCTTGGCGGACCGTCCGCGCCAACGTGGAACTGCCGCTGGCGATCCGCCGGGTCCCCCGGGCCGAGCGGCGGCGGTCAGCGGCCGGCTGGCTGGACCGGGTCGGTCTGGCCGGGCATGCCCACAAGCTCCCGCACCAGCTGTCCGGTGGGCAGCGGCAGCGTGTCCAACTGGCCCGCGCCCTGGCCGGCCGGCCCCGGGCGGTGCTGATGGACGAACCCTTCGGCGCCCTCGATGCGCACACCCGCGCCGGGATGCAGGACCTGCTGGTGGACATCCTGGAAGGCACCGGCGCGACCGTCGTCTTCGTCACCCACGACGTGGACGAGGCCCTCCACCTCGGCGACCGGGTCGCCCTGCCGGCCTCCGGGCAGGTGCTGGACGTGCCACACCCGCGTGACCGCGAGGCGCGGCACGCCCCCGGCACCGCCGAACTACGCCGCCGCATAATCGAATCCCTCTGAAAGGCACTTCCCGTGGACACCCTGGCGGACACCCCCATGGCCATCCCCGCCCTCTCCGACGCAACCGAACTGTCCTGCGACGTCCTCGTCATCGGCGGTGGCACCGCCGGCACCATGGCCGCGCTGACCGCCGCCGGACGCGGCGCGCAGGTGCTGCTGCTGGAGAAGGCGCACGTGAGGCACTCCGGCGCGCTCGCCATGGGCATGGACGGGGTCAACAACGCGATCATCCCGGGCCGGGCCGAACCCGACGACTACGTCGCCGAGATCACCCGCGCCAACGACGGCGTCGTCGACCAGTCCACCGTCCGGCAGACCGCGACCCGCGGCTTCGACATGGTCCGGCGCCTGGAGTCGTACGGGGTGAAGTTCGAGAAGGACGAGCACGGCGAGTACGCCGTCCGTCAGGTGCACCGTTCCGGCTCGTACGTGCTGCCGATGCCAGAGGGCAAGGACGTCAAGAAAGTCCTCTACCGGCAGCTGCGGCGTCGCGAGATGCGGGAGCGGATCCGCATCGAGAACCGGGTCATGCCGGTCAGGGTGCTCACCCACCCGGACGACGGCCGGGCCGTCGGCGCGGCCGGGTTCGACACCCGCACCGGCGCGTTCGTCACCGTCCGGGCGGGCGCGGTGATCCTGGCCACCGGGGCGTGCGGCCGGCTCGGTCTGCCCGCCTCCGGCTACTTGTACGGGACGTACGAGAACCCCACGAACGCGGGTGACGGCTACGCCATGGCCTACCACGCGGGGGCCGCGCTCACCGGGATCGAGTGCTTCCAGATCAACCCTCTGATCAAGGACTACAACGGGCCGGCGTGCGCGTACGTCGCGAACCCGTTCGGCGGGTACCAGGTGAACCGGCACGGCGAGCGGTTCGTGGAGTCGGACTACTGGTCCGGGCAGATGATGGCCGAGTTCGCGGCCGAACTCGCCTCCGACCGGGGCCCGGTGTATCTCAAGCTCAGTCACCTGCCCGAAGAGACCGTCACCGCCGTCGAAGCGATCCTGCACACGACGGAGCGGCCCACCCGCGGCACGTTCCACGAGGGCCGCGGCCACGACTACCGCACCCACGACGTCGAGATGCACATCTCGGAGATCGGACTGTGCGGCGGGCACTCCGCCTCCGGGGTGCGCGTCGACGCGCACGCCCGGACCACCGTGCCCCGGCTGTACGCGGCCGGCGACCTGGCCTGCGTACCGCACAACTACATGATCGGCGCGTTCGTCTTCGGCGACCTGGCCGGTGAGGACGCCTCGCGGTACCGGGCCTACGGGGGAGAGCTGCCCCGCGACCAGCTGGCCGCCGCCCACGACCTCGTCTACCGGCCGCTGCGCAACCCGGGCGGGCCGCCGCAGCCGCAGGTGGAGTACAAGCTGCGGCGGTTCGTCAACGACTACGTGGCACCGCCGAAGACGGGCGCGAAGCTGTCCCTGGCGGTGGAGGCGTTCACCCGGATGTCGGAGGAGATCGCCGGGATGGGGGCGCGGACCCCGCACGAACTGATGCGATGCGCGGAGGTCACCTTCATCCGGGACTGCGCGGAGATGGCCGCCCGGGCCTCGCTGGCCCGGACCGAGTCCCGGTGGGGCCTGTACCACGAGCGACTGGACCATCCGGAGCGGGACGACGAGGGCTGGCTGCACCACCTCGACCTGCGCAAGTCCGCGTCGGGGGCGATGGAGTTCACCGAGCGGCCGGTCGAGCCGTACGTGGTCCCGGTGCCGGAGTTCGCCCCGGCTCCGGGGCCGGAACGGTTCCTCGGCGAGGTCGCACTGGTCCCGGTGGCCACGGCCGGCCCGCGGGACGCTGCCCCGGCCGCCCGTCCGGCAGTCCCCGCGGCGGCTCCGGCCGAGACCGAGACCGGGGAGGCCTCCGCGCCCAGCCCCTCCCTCCTCCGCCTGCTCTCCCTCTCCGAGGATTCTCCCGACCTCATGGCGCTTCGCCCCTACCTCGCGGATGCCGACCCGGCAGTGCGGGCAGCCGCCGTGGCCGCCCTCGGCGAGACGGTGCCGGCCGGCGCCGGGCCCGCGCTCGCCGAGTGCCTGCGGGACACCGCGCCACAGGTCCGGGCCGCCGCCGCGGCCACCCTGCGCGAGCTGGTCGAAGTGCTGCCCGCCGAGGCCGATTTGGGGTCGGGGCTGCGGGAGGCGCTGGGCGGCGCCGACCCGGCCGTCCGGGCCGCCGCGCTCGACGTGCTGCGCGCACTGCGGCTGGGCGACGCCGGGGTGTACACCGCCGCGCTCGCCGACACCGACATCGAGGTCCGTATCACCGCCGTCCGGGCCCTGGTATCGGTGGACGCGGTCGCGGAACTGGCGGTGGCCGCCGCCGACCCGGCCCGCGAGGTCCGGGTCGCGGTGGCACGCGGCCTCGCGGCTGTGCACGCCCCGGTCCCGGCACCGCTCGACCCGCTGCTGGACGACGCCGACTCGCTCGTCCGGGGCGCCGCGCTGGCCGCGCTGGCCGCCACCGGCTGCCCGCCCCGCTACGCCGCGTCGGCCGCGGCCGCCCTCGACGATCCCGCCTGGCAGGTCCGAGCCGGCGCCGCGACCGCCCTCCGGGCGGCCCCGTCCGCCCAGGCCGTCCCCGCTCTCGCCAAGGCCCTGACCGACCCTCACGCGGATGTCCGCAAGGCCGCCGTCCTCTCCCTCCTCCCCCACCACGCCGACGCCGAAGCCCGCACCGCCCTCGCAGCGGCCACCACCGATCCCGACGCCGACATCCGCGCCTACGCGTCCCGCGCGGCCTCCTGACCACCGCGCCGACGGCGACGGCCGACGCCACTTCCACCACGCTGGTCAGGGCATGCGGCGCCCGGCCCAGCGGCCACGGGGGCTGTGCCGGATCCGACGCCCGGCTCATGCCGGCAGCGGAAGCGAATCCGGCACCGGAACTCCCCACACCCCGGGCATCTCGACGGATGGGGCCGTGGGACACACGCCAGTCAACCCCCGCTCGGCGCGGGGCTTCACAGGCCCCTGCGCCTTGCGGACCTTGCGTATCTCGAAGCCCGTCACCCCCTTGAGCGGGGGGTGTGACGACTACTGAATCCTGTTTCTCGGCTCATGTACGGCTCGTTCGACGGTGCTGCGTTTCCTGTAGCGCTCGCTGTCGAAGCCGGTGGGCCGGCCGCCTCGGGAACCTCGGTTCTGCCGGTGTCTGCGCTGGCCGGGACGTTCGGGGACGGTGTGCCGGATTCAGCGTCGCCGCGGGTAACGACAGCTCCTCCGGGCCGTGTGGGCCATGTCCGCCAGGACATGGCCCACAGGACCTTCGCGCACAGGTTCCGGGACCCGCGCCGGACAAGGGCCGCCTTCAGCCGGCCGAAGCCTCCGCCGTCCCCTCGTACGGCAAACCGCTTCGCGGGAGTCCCTGGAGCGGGGCGGAGGAACGACGCCGGCGTGCCCTACTTGTTCGGGTCCCGGAAGCGGCCGAATGCCTTCGTGAGGGCGTTCAGCGGTGAACCGCCCGCCTTGGCCGCGTCCGGCGAGGGCGGCCGGGGTACACCGTCGCCACCGGTCACCTCGGCCAGCGCGGCATGCGCCGCCTCGGCCGCCTCTCGGTACAGGTCACAGGACTTCGTCATGGCGTCGAGCGCCTCGGCGTACTTGACGGCCATGCTCCGGGCATGGTCCAGCTCCTCGTCCGGGGTCAGCAGGTGCCAGCCCTGGCGCAGCCGCGTCAGGGCCCGCTCGGCTTCGTCGGACAGCGGCCGCGGCAGCGCGGCGAACTCCTTGATGGCGTCGAGGAGTTCTGTCGGTTCGGAGCCGTCCAGGAAGACGGTGCGCACCGTGAAACGCTCCGCGTCGTAATCCGGGCTCCGCGGCTCCGCGGGCAGGACGACGGCGCCGCCGCGCGGCATCCGCACGTTCAGCTCCCGCTTCATCGCGAAGTCGGCGATCTGTGCCTGCTCCGGCGTGCCCCGGTGCTCGACCACCCGGTGCCGCAGGCTCGGCGGCAGGAACGTGGAGACCGGCTGCTGCCCCCTCGCGTCCGGCGTCATCGCCTCGTGCACCACGACATGGATGAACCAGCTCTTGCGGGAGCAGTCCCGCAGCAGGTGGCGCAGCTCGTCGTCGTCCTTCGGCAGGTGGTTCGCCGCCCGCAGGCGCGCGCCCGGCACCGTGTCGTGGTCCCAGGCGACCCGGCCGCTGTCGGGCCAGAACATAGTGGCGGGCGAGGGCCACCGCGGGTCCCACGCCAGCTCCGCCTCGGCGGCGAGGACCCAGATGATGCCCTCGTTCTCCTTGCGGCGGGTCTCGGAGTCGTACGTGGTCAACTGCGCACGCACCGTGACACCGTCGGCCACGCGCCAGCGGGCCTCGAAGAGGCGACGGGCCGACGGACCGGGGTCGGCGGACTCGTCCCGCGGGTGCAGGACGGTGGAGCGGGCGGCCTCGACGGGGTCGAGGTCCAGGAAGCCGTCGAGCACCCCGGCCGCCTTGAGGGCGATCAGGTTGCGCCGGACGTCCTGCTCGGGCTCGGGCCCGAGGTGGCGCCCGCGTCCCAGCCACGCGGTGTCGGGGGCGATGGTCGAAGAGCTGCTGTTCTTGGCCATGGAATCGTTCTGTGGAGGATCGGGGCCCGACCAGTATGGCCCCAGGACCTGTGGGAGGTTGTGATCAGTGGGTGGTTTTCAGGAGGCCGTAGATCCAGATCACTGAGACGCGGAGATGGAATCCGGAGTACCGGGATGAACTGCGGGCTGTCCGCGGCCTGCCCGACGGGCAGGGCGAACGCGGGCGGACGACACTTGCGGTCCGCGGCGAGATGAACCGTGCTGGTCGGCCCACCCCTGGACCTGCCGGGCCCGGCCGGGCCTCTTTCAGGCGGAGCTCGTGTCTGTGTCGGACGCGCCGCCGTTCGGCCTGTCCGTTCCGTTCCTCCGGTCCGCCCCTTCGTGCCGGGCCTTCTCCTGCTCGCGCGCAGCTTCTTCCAGGGCCTCCATGAGGTCCTTGCCTCCATGCATCCCGGCGGCGCCGTGATGGATGGAGGCAGTGGTGGAGCTCACACTGACCAGCGACAAGTCGGTTTCACCCTGCCGCGCGGCCTCGGCAATGACGCCCTCCGGCAAGGCCTGGAAGACGCCGGCATCCCGCCAGGCCCGAGAGCGCCCGTAGACGGTGACAAAGGGGCCGGACCTGCTGATCGGCAGGTGGGGCTCGATGAACTTCCACGGGGCATCGGTCCGTGGCCTGCGCGTCACGGCCAATGTCCTGCCAAGTTCCACCTCGCGAAGAGGGCAGAACCCAGCAGCTGATCACAACCCCATGCAGGCCCTGGACGTCGTCTGCCGCGCCCGCGCTTTGCTTCACCGGACAGGCCAGTGGCTCACGTCGATGGCGCCGGGCCCTCGTGGGGGGGGGCCACCCGGTGGCGTTGTCGTGCTCCAGCGGTCATCCCCCGTACCACGGGATGGGCTGCTTCCAGTTCCTCTTGTCGAGCCCTGCCTGTTCCGCTCGCGCGATACGTTCGGCGCCGGCCTCGGCGCGCCTCCTGGCCGACTTCTCCCAGTCCTCCGGGTTGAGGAACAGCAAGGTGCCGTTGCCTGGCTCCACCAGTACGCCGCCGAAAGCGAAATCACCCGCGAACCACGCGCCGTTCTCCACGCCCCCGGCCAGCGGCGCCTTCCGGCGGCGTTGATGGCCAGCATGGTGGCGGCTCCGCTCTCACCGCGAGTCGAGATCCGGAGCGTGTACACGTCGGCGTACTCGGCGTGGAGCACGCTCTTCTTCACCACACGGGTGTGGAACTCGAGCGGATAGCGGCGCAGCACTCTCGCGCACTGCACGAGACGCACTCCGCACCTGATGCGGTAGAACGTCATCCGAAGTCGCTCCTCACCATCGCAGCCACGGAACCTGGTTGCGGGTCCGCGCCCACAGCATCCCCCACCGATTCGGGAAGCGACGGGCCGGTGAACGAGACAGTGTGGGCGACACCGATCAGTATGTCCCGGTAGGCATCGGGGCGGCGGCCCCAGCGCGGGCATGCTCCGCT
The DNA here is from genome assembly GCF_053591575.1 of Streptomyces altiplanensis. NCBI lineage: Bacteria > Bacillati > Actinomycetota > Actinomycetes > Kitasatosporales > Streptomycetaceae > Streptomyces > Streptomyces altiplanensis. Next base: position 29,515 of record NZ_JBSFUB010000049.1, read on the forward strand.
TCTCCCCGGTGAGCAAGCCAGAGCCGGCGGGCAGGTCCAGCGGGCGCAGACCCTCTTCCGGTGCGTCGGCAGCGGTTCCCGCCATACCCGCGATGACTGCACCCACGGGAGAGAACCGCAGACAGGCGGCCAGTACGTCATCCGCCGTCTGGTGACGGCGGGTGTCCTGCTCCGTCGCCGTACGGAGCATCACGACCCTCATGGCTGCCGTCGCCTTCACCGTGCCGCCGTCGCTGGTGCGTCCCGTCTCCTCCAGCAGCAGCACGGCGGTCCGGAGGACTCCCACGTGCACGGGAACGGTGTGGACCACCGCGAGCGCGGACGCTGCCTGCTCGGCCTGCGGGACGAGCGTGGACACGCCGCGCCCGAGGGCGCGGCGTGGGGTGGCCGAGCCGGGGCTGAGGGCACCATGAAGGCGACCGCCCCGGCCGGTCTCACCCTGCGGCGCGGATGCCCCGGAACCGGTACGGGGACGTACTTGTGCATCAGAGGCGGGGCGCATCTGCCAGGCGGCGGCCACGCCCGGTGCGGGACACACCTTCTTCCACGGAACCTCGATCTCCTCGACGTCCATGCCGCAGGCAGCCGCTGTCTCCCGGGCCACCATCGACGCCGGCCTCACCTGGCCTGCTTGTGCCTCCACATCCACCGGCCGTGGTGGAAGAGGTGGCAGCCGGTCCGCTGTACGGCCGTCCCCATCGAGGCGCGGACGTGAGCGAAGAACAGCGGTGAGCGGACGTGGTCCGCCGTCTCCTGCAGGCTGCGGTTGTTCCAGGCAGGTCCGGTGTCCCGGACACCGGCCGGCGCACGCGCGTCGGAGCCGTACCGGCCGGTGCCGGAGCCGTCTTCGTCGGCGATCTCGACACCCGCCCGCGAATGCGGGCTCCGGCCGACCAGGGAGCGGGCGGGCCTGCGCAGGATGTCGCCGAGCAGGACAGGTGTTCCGGAGCAGGCGAGCCATCGGCACATCGGAGCACCCTTTCCCGCTCGGCGTCCTGCGACAGCGGCATGCCCCGGGGACGCCCCGCCTCACGCGGGCAAAACAGGCGAAACCATGAGCAAAAGCGGCCTCCGCGTCACCATGACCGAAAGAAGTGTTCCACCACTGCGCGCGAGGCGGCTCAGGTGCCGGACTTGCGACCGTAGACGAAGACGTCGTCGCCCTTGCGGAGCATGCTCCAGTACTTCGAAGCGTCGGTTTTGGTCATGTTGACGCACCCGTGCGAGCCGGGCGGGGCCCAGACGCTGATGCCGACCGAGTGGAACGCCTGACCGCCGTCGAAGAACTGGCTGTACGGCATCGGCACGTGGTACAGGCTGGAGACGTGGTCGATGTTGCGCCAGTAGACCTTCTTCAGGCCGGTGCGGGTCTCGTACCCGTTGCGTCCGGTGCGCACCGGGACCGGTCCGTACGCCAGCTCCTTGCCGTCCTGGATCCAGCTGAGCTGGAGCGTCAGGTCGACGCAGGCGATACGGCCCTTGTTCGTGGGGCACTTGCCCGCCCTGTTCGGGTTCTTCCCCACGGCCTTCTGCCGGTTCATCAGGTCCATGACGCCCCAGGTGATGGGACCAGCCAGTCCGGCATTGGGACTGATGGAGTGTTTTGTCTGGAATGCCTTGATCGCCTTGCAGTCGGCGGCCGACTGCCTTCCGTCCACCGGGCGGCCGAGGAACTTCTCGACCTGCTTCTGGTAGGCCCCGGTCTGCGTGGTGCACGACGCGGCCTGAGCCGGCGTACTTCCCATGGCTACAGTGAGCGGGGCCACCAGCGCGGTAATTCCGGCTGCGACGACTCCTCGTCGGGTTATGTTCCTCACCGTTATCCCTTCCTCGTGCGCACGTGATTCACGTTTTGCTTAATAGACGGCGGGCGGGATGCGAGAGTTGCACGGAGAAAAGCGACAGTTACGTAACTACGCCCGTACCCGCCGGACGGCGAATGCCGTCTTCTTCGCGATCGGGGGTGCCTTCCCCGGTCGGCCCTGCGGCAACCGTTGCCGGATCCGCAGGGAGAAGGGCATCCGCTGGGGCGGCAGGCCCCTCCAAGTCGCAGCCCGCCCCAGCCCGGCGAACCCCGCGCGGTCACAGCACTAGCTTCGGCTGCGCGTCATCGACATCAGCAGCCCGTGGGTTTCGTCGTCGGCGGCGGCCACAAGCCCACGCCCTGCCTCACCGAGCGGGGCACCGTCGATACCGGTGACAACGCAGCCGGCGGCCCGGCACAAAGCGATGCCGGCCGCGAAGTGCACGCTACTGGAAAGGTCTCCGCCGTCGGTGACATACGCGGCGCGCCTGCCGGCGGCGACCCAGGCCAGTGCCAGCGTCGTGGACACGACCCGAGGCCGGAAACGTCCGACGAAATCAGGGTGGGCCAGCAGATCCACGGCCCGGAATCCGGGCGCACTCGGGAACGGCGGATCCAGGTTGACGTCCACCAGTCGAGTAGCGGGCGAGGGCGTCAGCAGTGCGTCCCCGGCCCCGTCACGCCGCACCCAGGCGGCCGTCCCGTCAGTGAAGAAAACCTCGCCACTGAACGGATCGGCCACCGCCGCCGCCCCCTCGTGCAGCGCCACGTTGACGGCCACCAGCATGTTGCCGACGGCGTAGTTCAGCGTGCCGCACAGGGGATCCACCAGCCACTGACGCAGAGCGCCGGCGGCGCCCTGCTGCCCGCCTTCCTCACCGAGCACCGCCTCATCGGGCCGTGCGGTACGGATGGCGTCGAGGATCGCCTCCTCGGCCTCCACATCGGCGGCGGTGGCAAAGTCCCCGGCGCCCTTGTCGATCCGGTTGAGCCGCCGGCCGTACATGTCGCGGACCACGCCCGCGCCGGCCCGCACCCCGGCTATCGCGACTTCGGCATCGTCGGAACTCACGTATGAGGGGGTCATGCCGTGCAGACTATCGAGGGGAGCCAGGCCGGAGGAGAACGTATGCCGCAGTACGCAGCGGAGATCACGCATCGGTTGGTTCCCTCGCCGGGAGGCCGGATTCATCTCGCGGAGCAGGGAGCCGGACCGCTGGTGCTGCTCGTACACGGCTTCCCGGAATCCTGGTACTCCTGGCGCCACCAGCTGCCGGCCCTCGCGGCGGCGGGATACCGCGCGGTCGCCGTTGACGTCCGCGGCTACGGCCGCTCCTCCAGGCCGGCCGCGACGGATGCGTACCGGATGCTCGATCTGGTGGAGGACAACGTCGCGGTGGTGCACGCCCTGGGCGAGGAGTCGGCGACGGTCGTCGGCCACGACTGGGGCGCGACCATCGCCGCGAACTCGGCCCTCCTCAGACCGGAGGTCTTCCGGGCGGTGGGACTGCTGAGCGTTCCCTACACCCCGCGCGGCGGGCCCCGTCCCAGCGAGGTCTTCGCCCGGATGGGCGGGGACGAGGAGTTCTACGTCTCGTACTTCCAGGAACCGGGCCGCGCCGAGGCCGAGATCGAACCCGATGTACGGAGCTGGCTCGCGGGCTTCTACGCGGCCCTGTCCGCCGACACGATGCCCGCACCCGGCGCTCCCGATCCGCACTTCGTCACCGGGGCCGGGACGCTGCGTGACCGGTTCCCCTTCGGCCGGCTGCCCGCCTGGCTCAGCGAGAGGGACCTCGACGTCTACGCCGGGGAGTTCGAACGCACCGGCTTTACCGGAGCGCTCAACCGCTACCGGAACATGGACCGCGACTGGGAGGACCTCGCCGACTTCGACGGCGCTCCCCTCACCCAGCCGTCCCTGTTCATCGGCGGTGGCCTGGACGCTTCCACGACATGGCTCGCCGACGCGATCAAGGCCCACCCGTTCACACTACCGGGGCTGGTCTCCTCCCACGTCCTCGACGGCTGCGGCCACTGGATCCAGCAAGAACGCCCCGCCGAAGTCAGCCGCCTCCTGACCGACTGGCTTGCCGCCCTGCCGGCCTGACGCACTCGCGTGCCGCCCGGCGCTGTCGCACCACGTGAACATCCGCGCCGTCCGAGAAGGCTCCCTGGGGGAACGGCCGAAACGGTCCTCCGGCTGCAAACCGCTCCAGCACTGACGGCCGGCCGGTCCGGCAGGGAACGACACCGCTGCGGCTTCTCGTCGGGCTGGAGCGTCCGGGCGTACGAGGACTCGCTCACCGTCCTCCGCGGAACTCCGGCGCCCCGGCGACGATGTGTGGCAGACCTCCCGCCCCGGCTCCCGGCCGGCCTTCTTACCCGCTGACGGTTGCCGGGGGCGGGGTCCAGCGGCTTTTGGGCGGGATGGTGCTGCTGACTCCGAAGTCGTTCTTGAGCTGCTCGGGGATGGCGTAGTGCATGACGCGGCCTCGGGTGAGAGAGCTGAGTTCGAAGAGGGTGGTGAAGTGGCCGAGACGGTCCAGGGCCCAGGCTCCGAATGGGGAGTTGTCCTCGATCGTCTCGAAGACATTGAGCAGGGCGGGGGCGGCTTTGACTGCCGTGTCCCAGGGGGTGCGGGGTACTTGGAGCCAGTCGGCGCAGGTGTCGCCGATGAGGTAGCGGATGAGGGCGCCGACGACGGGGTCGAAGAAGGTGCCGGGGACGACTTCTTCGTAGAGGCCGATGAGCTGGCGGGTGAGCTGGGCGCCCTCCTCGGACGGGCCCATGTGCCGGGTCATGTACAGGTCGGAGAACTCCCGGGCTGCCTGGAGGTCCTTGGGCACGTGGTTCTGGTCGATGCCGAGCATGGCGCCCACGACCCGCCAGGCGTAGTAGTAGGCGTCGGCGCCTTCGGTGCTCATGTGGATGCCCAGGCGGTGCAGGGCGTCCAGGACCTGGATGGAGAACATCATCTGCCCGCCGATCATGTCCTCCTGGCAGATCGGTGTACCGAGGCCGGCGATGTCCCAGCGGCCTTCGCGCTCGAGATGGTGGCGGATGGAGGCGTGCAGCAGGCGGACCTTCTGGGCGGCCGGGATGAAGCGGCTGCCGGCCTCGAACGCGTCGGGCTGCATGAGATAGACGGTGAACTGCCCGGTCTCCGCCATCCGTTTGGACGGGTACTTCAGCGAATGGGTGGCCGACAGCAGCTTCGCCACGTGCGGCAGGACATAGCAGGCGGGCATGGAGGCGAAGGACAGGGCGGTGGAGATGTGCACGTTGTTGTCGATGAAGAACAGCCGGGCCCTTTCCATCTCGCCCCAGTCCACCCAGGCGGGCGGCGTGCTGGTCTCGTGCAGGTACTGGTGGGCCACGTCCGGCAGGCCCTCGGGCAGTTCCTGGCCGACGGTGGAGACGTACCGCATGAGGGTGTTGAACTTGCCCATCTCGCCACGCTCGAACAGCGTCGCCACGGTCGCGTCGGCCAGTTCGTCGCCGGCCGGCCGCAGTGCGTCCATGGATGCTTGGGTGTAGGTCATCGGTGTTGCTCCCGGGGATGCGGCGGTCAGTGGTGGCGGGCGGCGGCGAATGTCGCCAGGCCGGACAGGGCGTGGTGGGTTTCGGCGGTCAGGCCGGCGTCGGCCAGAGCCTCGTGGGCCGCACGCAGCCGGGCGGTGATCATGTCTTCGACGCGGGTGACGGCTCCGGTGCGGCGAGCGATCTCCCGTACCCGCTCCACCTGCCGCTCGCTCGGTTTCCCCTGTCCCAGCAGGTGGTGGAGTTCGCGGCGCTCTCCCGGGGCGGCGGACCGCAGGGTGTGGGCCATCAGGGCGGTGGGCCGGTTGCCGACCAGGTCGTCGGCCGGGTTCTTTCCGGTTCGTGCGGGGTCGCCGAACAGGCCCAGCAGGTCATCGCGCAGCTGGAATGCCTCGCCCAGCGGCAGACCGTAGTCGCTGTACGCTCCAAGCAGCCGCGGCGGGGCGCCGGCCAGGAGGCCGCCGATGTGCAGAGGGTGTTCGACGGTGTACTTGGCGGTCTTGTAGCGGACGACTTTCACCGAGGCGTCCGGGTCCGGCTCGGCGCCGGTGCGCAGGATCTCCAGGCACTCCCCCGCCACCAGCTCACGGGCCAGCACCCCCCACAGTGGCCGGGCTCTGTTCAGATAGGCCCCGGGCAGACCGCAGGTGGTGAACAACTGGCCGGCCAGTGACATCAGCAGGTTGCCTGTCAGCATGGCCAGGGCCCGGGCACCGGCTTTCGGCCGCGCATGATCGGTAAGCGCCTCGCGCAGGGCGATGTGCGCGGTGGGGCGGCCGTGTCGGGTACGGCTGCGGTCGATCAGGTCGTCGTGGACGACGGCGGCGGCGTGCACCAGCTCAATCGCGCCGGCGGCGCGTACCAGCGCCTCGCTGTCGGGCTGGCCGGCCCCGCGCCAGCCCCAGTAGCAAAACGCCGCCCGGAAGCGTTTCCCGTGCTCCGTCGCCGCATGTATCTGCTCGGCGACCATCGCCAGAGAGGCGTCGATGTCGGCCAGCGCCTGCGCTTCCGCAGTGACGAACTCGTCGAGGACCTGGTCGATGCGGCTTTTCAGTAAGGCGTGCTCGTCCAGTTCACTCACTGCCGCTCTCCGCATGGGCGCGAGCGGTGACGGTGCGGGCGAGGACCTCCAGGTGAGCCGGCGGCGTGGCCGCATACCGGTCCAGGACCAGGCGGCCGCGCGCCTTGGTCTCCTCCCGGCCGTCAGCCAACAGCTCACCGAGGTCGGCGCGGCGCAGCAGACCACTGACACCACCCACCGCGCTGCTCAGACCGCGGACCGCCAGATCGGCCAGTCCCGCCGCCAGAGCAACGGCATCCCCGGTCAGGCCTGACCCGCGGCCGTCGTGATGTGTCACAGCATGTCCCCCTGGAAGGCAATGTCCGCCCCGGCTCCGGCCGTTCGGCAAAGAGCAGAGTGCAGACGGCGTTCGGCACAATGCGCTTCGAGTGTGACCGCCGATCAGCTCCCCATGGGCCCTATATGCACTATCGAGTGATCTTTCTATAAAGAACACAATTCCTGGTACTCGGTTGAGACCATGCAGCACCTCACAGGTCAGAGCGGTGTCCAGCGCCTGCGCCCTTCGCGCCCACAGCAGTTCTCCGAGAGGAACGCCTTCCTCCCGCGAGAACCTGACCATCAGTCAATTAGCGCTTCATCGTGGTTACTTGCGGTTTATCCGTTGGCCCACCATCGGGGGCGGCACTCCCGCAGAGCGGCGCACGCCAGTCGGGTGTCGAGCGGAAGAAGAGGGCCCTTCGAACGCGGCCCGGCGTACGTCTCCGGCGGCCGGCCCGTGACCTTCGGCCCGCGCCCCGAACCATCCCCCGAGGTCGGCCGCTTCCCTTCCGTGCCCGTGGCTCATGCCGTGTGGTTCACCTTGGCCGCTTCCGAGCGCCATCGGCTCAAGAAGACGGTCTACGTTCACAAGCCCCCGCATCAGGCCCGGCAGCGCGCAACTACCGTGCTGCCGGGTGCCCGGGGGTGCTCTCGTACCCGGGCACCCGCGCAGACGCGGCTGCACGTGGCTGCACGTGGCTGCACGTGGCCACAATCAGCAGACCGGCGGTGCCGAGCACAGAGCCGACGGTCATGACGGCGCGGGCCGCGCCGGTGGAGGATGTGCCCGACGCGGATCCCGGCGAGGGCGGAGACGGCGAGGCCGAGTGAGAACGCCGCAGTGGTCGCCACGGCCGGCTGGCCGGTCGTGGCGGTGAACTGCGGGTTGAGGACGGCGAAGGCGGAGTAGACGATGCCCCACCTCACGGTCTGCGTGGCGCAGGGGACGGGCAGGGTGGTGCGGGGCCGCGGCCAGTCCCCTGTTCCGGCCGCGGCCCCGCGTGCAGGGCTGCCCAGACCGGTCACGAGCCGCAGCAACCACCTGCCGGGGCCTCCCCGGCAGCCGCCCCGACCGCGGCGGGGACACCGAGCTGGACGAGCTGCGGCGTGGGCGCGCAGCAGCCGCCGCCGTCGGCCTGAGCGGCCTCCGGAGCGTCGAAGAGGCCGGCGCCACCGCAGACTCCGGTCTCGGGCAGGGTGAGTTCGACGCGGTCGGCCGCGTCGAGGTCACCGGCGATCGCGGCGGCGACGGAGCGGACCTGCTCGTAGCCGGTCATGGCGAGGAAGGTCGGGGCGCGGCCGTAGGACTTCATGCCGACCAGGTACACGCCGGGTTCGGGGTGGGAGAGCTCGCGGTGGCCGTGGGGATAGACGGTGCCGCAGGAGTGCTGGTTGGGGTCGATCAGCGGCGCGAGCCCGACCGGTGCCTGGAGGCGCTCGTCGAGGTCCAGGCGCAGCTCGTCAAGGAAGGTCAGGTCGGGGCGGTAGCCGGTCAGTACGATCACTTCGTCGACCGCGTCCAGGCGGCGCCCGTCCTCTCCGGTCAGGACCAGGCGGCCGTCGGCGTCGCGTTCGATCGTCTCGGTGCGGAAGCCGGTGACCGCGTCCGCGTGTCCCTCGTCGACGGCGGTCTTCGCAGCCAGCCCGAGGGCGCCGCGGGCCGGGAGCTGGTCGGCCTCGCCTCCGCCGAAGGTGGAACCGGAGATGCCCCGGCGCAGGATCCACACCGCCTTCGTCCCCGCCCCGCCGTCGGACTTCGCGAGGTCGGCGAGGTAGGCAAGGGCGGTGAAGGCGGAGGCGCCGGAGCCGATGACGGCGGTGCGCTTGCCCGCGTACCGGGCACGGACGGCGGGGTCCTTCAGGTCGGGGACGCGGTAGGTCACCCGGTCCGTAGCGGCCTTCTCTCCAAGGGCGGGCAGACCGCTGCCGCCGGCCGGGGACGGGGTGGCCCAAGTGCCGGAGGCGTCGATGACGGCGCGGGCGAAGAGCCGTTCCTCACGATCGTCGGCATGGGTGGTGTGCACGACAAACGGCTGTTTGTCCCGGTCGGCGTCCACGATCCGGTCCCGCCCGGCCCGGGAGACACCGGTGACGGTGGCGCCGAGACGGACGCGGTCACCGAGGACGTCGGCCAGCGGCTGCAGGTAGAGCTCGGCCCAGTCGCCGCCGGAGGGACAGGTGGCCGGGTCGGGGCGCGTCCAGCCGGTCGGGGCAAGAAGCTTCTCGGCGGCCGGGTCGACGACCTCGCTCCAGGTGGAGAACAGACGCACGTGCGACCAGCCGCGCACCGCGGCGCCGGCAGTGGGCCCGGCCTCCAGGACCAGGGGCTCGATGCCCCGGCCGACCAGGTGGGCGGCGGCGGCCAGACCAGCGGGTCCGGCTCCGATCACGACGACGGGCAGCTCGGTGGTGGCGGGCGCGTTCACGGCGACTCCTTGCTTGTTTCGACATCTGTCGATGACTTGCGCGACCCACCATGACACCCGTATCGACGTCCGTCAACATAGACAAATGTCGAAGTCGCGAGGGTTGCCGATGGAGTACATCGACGTCCTCGTGATCGGCGGTGGCCAGTCCGGACTTACCCCCGCCCACGCTCTGCCGGGCTGCGGGCTGCGGACTGCGGACTGCGACCCATGGCGCTGGAGGCGCTCGACCGCGCGGCCGGGTCGTGGCCGCGCTACCACGACAGCCTCACACTGCCCTCACCCGCCCGGTACAGCTCCTTGCCGGGGGTGCCGTTCCCCGGCGGTGATTCGGAGCGCCATCCGGGCCGCCATCCGCACCGCGACGAGGCCGTTGCCTAGCTCACGGCCCATGCCGACCGTCCGGACACCGACGTCCACACCGGCTGCCGCGTCAACGCGGTCCGCCGCACCGACGATGCCTTCGAGGTGGAGCTGGAGGAGGGCGGCCGACTGTCCGCGCGGGCCGTCGCGGTGGCCACCGGGCCGTTCGCGCGCCCGTACCGGGCCGTGCCGTCCGACCCAAAGGAGTTCACCGGTCAGGTACTGCACTCCGCCGACCACCACAGCCCGACCCCGTTCACCGGCCGCCGGATGGTCGGGGTCGGGGCCGGCGGCTCCACGGTGCAGATCGCCGCCGAGCCGGCCGGGGCCGCCCGCGTCAGACTCGCCACCCGGGGCCCGTGAAGTTCGCGGCACAACGGCTCCTTGACCGCGACCCGCACTCCTGCACTCCTGCACTCCTGCACTTCCGACTGCCCACACCCGCCTGGACACCGCCCCGCTCGGCCGAATCCCCCTCGCCCGCCGGTACAGCCGGTACTCGACGACGGCCGATGTTCACTCACACCGAGGGGCCCGAGCCCGACCGGCCGGGCGGGGAGCGGGAGGAGGTGGACGCGGTCGTGCTCGCCACGGGCCACCGACCCGACCCTGCCCTACCTCGGCCACCTCGACGGCGCCCTGGACGCTGCCGGAAGACCCCGGCAGCGGGAGGGGATCGCGGTCGGGGTGCCGGGGCCGGCGTTCGTCGGGCTGGAGTGGCAGCGCAGTCTGTCGTCGGACTCGCTGCGCGAGGTGGGCCGGGACGCGGACCGCCTCACCTGGCGTCTGGCCGTCCGTCTCGCGCGCCGGTGACGGGACCTCCTCGCACTGGTTCGACGTATGTCAACATAGACGCATGTCGAATGTGAAGGTGCTGCCGCTGCTTGAGCCCGCCGGCGGCCAGGGTGTGGCGTCGTGCTGCCCGCCGCTGACCGAACGCCCGATGACCGCCGACGAGGCCGAGACGGCCGCGCGGATGTTCAAGGCGCTCGGTGACCCGGTGCGCCTGCGGCTGTTCTCCTCAGTGGCCTCTCACGAGGGCGGGGAGGCGTGCGTGTGCGACATCTCCGACGTAGGCGTCTCCCAGCCCACGGTGTCCCACCACCTGAAGAAGCTGAAGGAGGCCGGTCTGCTGACCTCCGAGCGGCGCGGCACCTGGGTGTACTACCGGGTCGAGCCGTCGGTCCTCGCCGCGATGGGCAAACTGCTGGCCATGCCGGCCGCATCCTGACGCCCGGACGGACAAAGGGGAAAGGGGGAAGCAGTGGCGAGTGGGACGTGGAGTGGGGTGGTCGTGCCGCTGACGGCGGTCCACGCCGAGCAGGTCCTGACGATCTACCAGGCAGGCATCGACGAGGGAAACGCCACCTTCGAGACCAGCCCGCCGTCCTGGGAGGCGTTCGACGCCGCGAAGCTGCCCGAGCACCGCTTCGCCGCCCTCGACGAGCAGGGGACAGTGCTGGGCTGGGCCGCCGCGAGCCGGGTCTCGGACCGGTGCGCGTACACGGGCGTGGTCGAGCACTCCGTCTACGTCCACCCCGCTGCGCGCGGTCGCGGCGTCGCAGCCGCCTTGTTGAAGGCGCTGGTCGACTCCACGGAGGCGGCCGGGATCTGGACCATCCAGTCCGGGATCTTCCCCGAGAACACCGCGAGCCTGGCACTCCACGAGCGGGCCGGATTCCGGATCATCGGCACGCGGGAACGGATCGGACGCCATCGAGGTGTCTGGCGCGACGTCGTCCTTGTCGAGCGCCGCAGCCCTGCCGTCACCTGACTCGCCCACAGGACCACCGGAGGCAGCCCCGCCGGCGCCCGCACGGTCAGGGACGGGCCGGCACGCGCTCGGGCAGCCGGCAGCCGGGCACGCAGCGTGGCGGCGAAGTCCTCGGCGCGGGAGAGCCGCACGCGCAGCTTCTCCGCCTGCTCCGCCGCGCTCTGCTCGTACCCGCGCACGCACTCAGCGAAGCCGAGCGGCTCCACACGCCGGACGACCATGGGGCGGGCGGCCGTCGTACTCGGTGCAGAGACGGAAACCACCCTGGAAGTGCGCTGAGGGGGCGACGAGGCCGGTCTCCTCACGGTGCCGGACGGTACGCAGGGACAGCTCGGTGCGCGCGGTGACCTCGCCGCTGGGCGGGCATGAGCCGCCCGGGCAGCGAGGGGTGCTCCCCCGGGGAGAGCAGGTGCAGCGAGCCCTACATGTACTGCCACCAGGACCCGCCCGGCGCCGGGTCGGCGTCCAGAACGGCGAAGCCGGGGCCCTGGCGCCGCAGGTGGTGGCCGGCGGCGAGCTCCGCCCGGCCACCGGCCACCACCACATCCACGTACTGCGTCACGGGGCCGTGGCCAGGGATGCGGGACCGAACTTCTTGCGCCAGGCAAGCGCGACGTAGACCAGTCCGATCAGCACCGGGACTTCGATGAGCGGTCCGACGACGCCGGACAGGGCCTGCCCGGAGGTGACGCCGAAGGTGGCGATGGCGACGGCGATGGCCAGTTCGAAGTTGTTGCCCGCGGCGGTGAACGCCAGGGTCGTGGTGCGGTCGTAGGCCAGGCCCAGGCCCTTGCCGAGCAGGAACGTGCCGAAGAACATGACCGCGAAGTAGACCAGCAGCGGCAGCGCGATCCGGGCGACGTCCAGCGGCTGGGAGGTGATGGTCCTGCCCTGGAGGGCGAAGAGGATGACGATCGTGAACAGCAGCCCGTACAGCGCCCACGGACCGATCTTCGGCAGGAAGCGCTGCTCGTAGCCCTCACGGCCCATCTTCTTCTCACCGGCCCGGCGGGTCAGGAAGCCGGCCAGCAGCGGGACGCCGAGGAAGAACACCACGTTCAGGGCGATCTCCCCCATCGAGATGTCCAGGTGCTCGCCGTCGCCCAGGCCCAGCCAGCCGGGCAGCAGGTCGAGGTAGAACCAGCCCAGCAGGCCGAACGCGACGACCTGGAAGACGCTGTTGAGCGCCACCAGGACGGCCGCGGCCTCCCGGTCGCCGCAGGCGAGGTCGTTCCAGATGATGACCATGGCGATACAGCGGGCCAGGCCGACGATGATCAACCCGGTGCGGTACTCGGGCAGGTCCGGCAGGAAGATCCAGGCCAGCGCGAACATCACCGCGGGTCCGAGGACCCAGTTGATGACCAGGGAAGAGATCATCAGCTTGCGGTCGCCGGTGACGGCGTCGAGCTTGTCGTAACGGACCTTCGCCAGGACCGGATACATCATGATCAGCAGGCCGAGGGCGATCGGCAGGGAGATCCCGCCGATCTCCACCTTCGCCAGCGCGTCGTTCAGGCCGGGAATCATCCGCCCGAGCCCGAGGCCGACGGCCATGGCGATGAGGATCCACACGGCGAGGTAACGGTCGAGAGTGGAGAGCTTCTTGACGATCGAGTCGTCCCCGCCGCCGGCCGGACCGGGGGCGGCGGTGATGGGCTCGGCGGAGGTCACGGGCAGGCCCTCTTGTTCTCGGCGGCGGTACGGGCGGAGGCGGCCAGCTCGGCGAACTGCTCCGACAGGCCGGCCAGGACCTCCGGCTTGAGCCTGTAGTAGATGAACCGGCCGCACGGCTCGGTCTCCACCAGCCCCGCCTCGCGCAGCACCTTCATGTGATTGGACAGGTTGGTCTGCTTGGCTCCGGTCTCCTCGACCAGGTGCGTCGTGCAGAGCGTCTCGCGCGCCAGCAGGGTCACGATCTTCAGGCGGAGCGGATCGCCCAGCACCCGGATCACATCAGGATCGACTGAAGTCAGCATGCACTGATACTCTCACATCATCGCCCGCTGATACCAGCGGGAGCCGAAGTCATGGGCGGCCGGGTTCCGCCATGCGACGAGAGAGAACGATCACCATGGCCGACAAGCCGTCCGTCCTGTTCGTCTGCGTCCACAACGCCGGCCGCTCCCAGATGGCCGCCGCGTGGCTGACCCACCTGGCCGGCGACCGCGTCGAGGTCCGCTCGGCCGGCTCCAACCCGGGCACTGCCGTCAACCCGGCCGCCGTCGAGGCCATGGCCGAGGTCGGCATCGACATCTCCGCCGAGACGCCGAAGATCCTCACCATCGACGCAGTCCGGGAGTCGGACGTCTGCATCACCATGGGCTGCGGCGACACCTGCCCGGTCTTCCCCGGCAAGCGCTACCTGGACTGGAAGCTCGAGGACCCGGCCGGCCAAGGCGTCGAGGCCGTACGCCCGATCCGCGACGAGATCAAGACCCTGGTCGAGGACCTGATCGCCGGGATCGCCCCGGAGAAGACGGTGTGAGCGAGATACGCGAGGTCTCACCATCGGCTCCGGCCCCGCCGGACACACCGGCACTCTCTCCACCGCCCGCGAGGTGAGAACCGCTCCACCACACGGGTCGACACCGGGGCAAGGAGAGCAACCGGACGTGGGAAGGCATCCCGGCGTGACCTGCGGATGACGGCCTTGGCGCAGGCCGGCTGCCGCGCCGGACCCGGCACACTTCGGCATCCACGCCCACCTCCTGCCCATAAGAAATCTTATGGTGAAGCCTGCGCTGCTGAACTATTCCTCATCGATGCTGGTGTTGTCCCGGCACCGCGGTCTTCCGCCGCGGAGCCCACGGCGCCGAGCGCCGCACCTTCCCGTTCAGGAGGAAAACTCATGCCGAAGGTCTTGATGGTCGTATCGGGCGCGAACAGCCTGGTACTGGCCGACGGATCCGCCCACCCCACCGGTTACTGGGCAGAGGAGGTCGCCACCTCCCATGAGGTCCTCACCGACGCCGGAGCCGAGGTGGTGATCGCGACGCCGGGCGGTGTACCGCCGACCGTCGACGCGCTCAGCCTCGACGAGCGCGGCGGCGTCTCCCCGAGCGACGCGCAGCGGTTTCGCACCTACCTCGACGGCATCGCCGGCCAGCTCGGTACTCCGCTGTCCCTGGCGAAGGTACGGGCAGGCGACTACGACGCCATCTACATCCCCGGTGGGCACGCCCCGATGGCCGACCTCGCGCACGACGCCGACCTCGGCCGGCTGCTGAACGACGCCGACGCGCAGGGCCGGACCGTGGCGGCCCTGTGCCACGGAGTCGCCGCCCTGCTGAGCGCCGCCGGGCCGGATGGTTCCTTCACGTTCGCCGGTCGCGCTCTGACCTCCTTCACCGACGAAGAAGAGCGCCAGGGCGGCCTGGGCGACAACACCCCGTACTTCGTGGAGAGCCGGCTGCGCGAGCGGAAGGCCGTCGTCGAGACCGGTGCCGCATGGAGCGACACGGTCGTCGCGGACGGCAACCTGATAACCGGCCAGAACCCGCAGTCCAGCACCTCCACCGCCCAGAGGGTCCTCAAGGCCCTCGCGGACCGCTGAGGCCCCCGGGCACCATCACCGCGAGGGGCGCATGGCTGCATGCGCCCCTCGCGGCGCAGCTCCTGCACGGTGTCTCTTTTCTGCCGCCTCTCTTTTCTGCCGCTGACCGCCACGCCCTGAACCAGGGGCTCGACCGCATCGCCATCCGCGCCCGCGACCTCGGCACCTCGGTGGAGTTCACACCTGCGGCCCGGGGTTCCGCTTCGCGCAGGAGCGGAGCGCGGGGCGTGCACCGGGCGGTCACTCGCACGCGCCGGGAGGAAAGCCCGCCGCCGGACTGTCATGGGCAGGCCGTGCGACCACTGACCGGGTGGTCAGGCAACACCGGATCAGGACCACCGCCTGCCTGTCCGACAGCCGCTCCCGCGGGTGCGTGGCCAGACCCGGCATCGGGCCCACGGGATGCGACAGCCCCACCGGCGGGCGCCCCGGACAACGCCCGTCGGCAGCTGGTACCGGCCTGGGCCGGTCATCTGAGGCTCGTAGCACAGGGCGCGGTGCTGCTGTGGTCCACTGCGTGGTTTTCTTTGCGAGTGATCAACGAGAAACGTGTCAGTGCGCCGAGACTTGATCTGCTGCTGACGTTCCTGGAGGTCTACCGGGCAGGGTCCCTGTCAGCGGCGGCTCAGCGCCTGGGGGTGACCCAGCCGGCTGTCAGCGGTCAGCTCGCGCGACTGGAGGAACAGCTCGGAGAGCCGCTCTTCGTGCGCAGCTCGAAAGGGGTGACGCCAACGGCACGGGCAGCGGTGCTCGCCTCACGCGTCGGCGTGCACGTGGACGGACTGCGCGAAGCGGTGACCCCCGGGGACGCGCAACCACTCCTGGCGGGCACAGTGCGGATCGGCGGAGCCGCCGAGCTGATGACTCTGCGGGTGATGCCGGCACTGGCCCATCTGACCAGGCGGGGGGTTCGGGTGGATGTCACCCTTGGGCTGGCCGACGACCTGCTGTCCGCGCTGGCCGCCGACCGCCTGGACGTCGTCGTCTCGGCCGTCAGACCCAAGCTCGCGGCTGTCGTGGCACAGACACTCGTCGACGAGGAGTTCGTCCTGATCGCCTGCCCCGCGCTGGCTCACACCATCGATGCCGAACGGCTGCGGACCGACCCGGTAGCCGCCCTGGCGCACCTTCCCGTGGTGGCATACAACTCGGACCTGCCCATAGTGCGCCGATACTGGCGCAGCGAATTCGGGCGACGTCCGCCGAACCCCGTGGCGATGACCGTCACCGACCTTCGAGCCGTCCTCGAAGCAGTGATCGCGGGCGCCGGGCTGTCGGTCCTGCCGCACTACATCGCCGCCCCCGCACTGGAAACGGGGAAGGTGGTGCAGTTGCATCACCCCCAGGCCGCACCGCTGAACACTCTGTACCTGACCGTCCGGCGCGGCGCTCCGGGGAATCCGGCTGTCACCGTCTTGTGTGACCAACTCCAGCAGGCAGCTCGCAGCTGGAACAGCCTGTGACCGCGTCCCCCCGCCCCGCCGGGATGCCGTGGCGGACGTCATGCCGCTGACGACCGCGGCTCGCTGCCGCCGTGACGCAGGCCACCGCACGTCCACATGCGGTCGCGACGAACGGCACCCGCTGAGTCGACGACGACCGCAGCCTGCGATGTGGGGTCCGGCCAGGCAGACGGTTGCGGTCTTCTCGTAGCGGAAGAGAAGAGTGGTTCCGCCCAGGACGCGCTACTGCGGCTGCAGGCTGGCGACCGGCGGCTGTTCGAACGTAACCCGGTGCTCCTCCGGCTCGGAAGCACCCGCGTCGGCGCCGACACCGCCCTGGCCCGGCATGAGTCCAGCATGAGCCCGTCACAGCCCGGTTCATCCGACTGATCGAGGAGGGTAAGGGGTCAGGCGAGTTCGCCCCCGCGGAGCCATTCACCCGGCCGGTGGCCGCAGTCACCGTTCTCGGCCACGCAGCAGGCGACGAAGACAGGGCGGGACCGCATGTCAGTGGAAGAGGCGGCAACACGGCTACGGGCCGCCACACTGGCCCTCCTGAGCACCAGGCCGAGGAACTCGGCATCCTGGGCGGCTTCGTCCGCCCAGGATGAAAAGGGTCTGTGCCGGCCGGACACGGATTCACCGCCGGGGAACGGTCTGCCGCCGCGCTGCCGGCTCTCACACCAGCTCCGGGGCCCGGGCTTTCCCAACGGGGTGTGCAGATGCTTCTCACCCCGTGGCGGCAGAAGCCCAGGCCGGCCCCGTCCGTCCCGGCATCGGTACGAGACGGTGCCAGGGCAACAAAGCGGGAGTCAGCTGCCGGACAGAGGCTGTCCCGCCGGCGCGTACCTCCTCCGTCCGGAGTGCAGCAGGAACGGGCCGGCGCTGTGCCTGACGCGGTGCGCCGACCGCTTCCAGGCACATGCCGGCCAGGCACCCGGCGGAAAGGGGCTACGAGGACCTCGGCGGGCGCGTGCCCTCGGCGCCTTCCGCTCCCGGGTCCACGTCGCCCTTCCTCTCGGACGCACGGCTTCGCCGGCCGGACTCCGATGCCCGGCGCTCCTCCTCCGGTGTCATGTCCTTCTCACCGGTAACCCGCTCCAGAGGTGATTCGCCGCTCTTCTCCCGCTTGTCGGGCTCGTTCATCGTCACTCCTCGCTGGTAGTGCGTCCCGGCAGCATGGCGGTTCCCGGGAGGCTCTTCACGCTCATCTTGCTCTCGCACCCCTCGGCCCGCACTCGGTGAGACTCTCAGGGGCGCTCGCCGGTCGGGCGCCGGCACACCGGCCGCAGCGCCCGTTCGTACGGCTTCCACCACCGCCTCATGCAGGCGCCGGCTGTCGTCCTCGGTCGCGCACCGTACGGGACTGCCCGACATCGTCAACCAGTCGGCAGCACCTCCGACTGAAGCGCGGCCCGGCCTCACCACCGGCCCACGCGGTGGGCTCGCCCTGGGAGGGAAGCACCTGCCGACCGGCTTCTCCGAGACAGTCCGCGATCCCGCCGGCGCCAGGGAGGAACGCACCACTGCCCCCTCGGAGAGGGGCGTGCTCCGGCCGGAGCGCACCAGCGCACGGTCCTCGCGAAGGTCATGGCGCCTGGTCGTCCTCCGTCGAAGACCGCCCCTGCCGGGAACCTGCGCCGTACCGAGGGCGACCGGTCCCTGGGCGCCGGGCCGTCCTGGGGCCGGTCACCGGGCTGAACAGGCAGGAACGCACCTGAGGGAAGGGGGCGCTTGATGCCCGGTGCCCGGTGGGGTGTCCCAGGGGCCTCCCGACACCCTTCAGTCGGGCAGGCCGCCGTTGCCGCCCAGGTTCGCGACCATCCGACGCAGGACGTTGACCGTCGTCACGAAGTCGGCCGCATCAATGCCTTCATGCATCTGCTCGTGGACACGCAGGTTACGTTCCCTGGCCCGCAGGCGGCCGGCCTCTCCGGCCTCCGTCAACGTCATGGCCCCCGCCCCCGCCTCCTCCGTCATCCAGCCACGGGCGACCAGGTCGTCGAAGACGCCGTCGAAGTCGATGCCCAGGTCGTCGTACGACGCCAGCCGCTCCGTCAGCGTGGCACGCGTCCATGCCCCAGGTTTCCCGGCCACATGGTTGAGCGTCCACCAATGCGGCTGCGTCAGATCCTCCACTGCCAACTGGCCGCGGAGGGCCCCGACCACCTGCCGGTATGCCTCGCCGCTCCACGCCCCGATGGGTTGAGCGGCCAGTTCCTCGTGCGAGTACACCTTGATTGCCATGCTCATGCGCCTCCTTCAAGACTTCGAGAACCGCTGGAACGTGATCACCGTAAAACCCCAAGTCAGCTTGAGATCAAGAGAGTTCGCGGGCGGGCCTGGCGCCGAACGTCTCCACGCAGACCTCGACCGGGTCATTTCGGCCATGGACGACGGCTCCGTCCCGCAGGCCCGGGTTGCCGACGGACGAGCCGAAGCCGCCTTGCTCGCCGCCCAGTTCCCCACCTGCACCGGGGCCGTCGACCACTGCATGTTCGACGCTCCGCAGGCCGAGCGCCAGAACGAGCTGCCGGTCGGCCAACGGGGCCGGGCACCGCTGATGGGCGCCGGTCAGCCCGGCCGCTGCCGCAACTCCGTGATCACGTGAGGCCACGCTCCCGTCTCGTCTCGATCGCCGAACTGAACGACAGGCTCGGCACCCTCGCGACGGCGACCGTAAACCTCGGTGATCACGAACCTCTGCCACGAGAACCAGGCCCTGAAGAAGCACGTCGGCGACCGGAAGCCCACCGCCCCGCTCACTGCAAAGGGACGCGGCTGCCGCTCGCGCTCCCGCAGTGCTGGAGGCACCGCTTCGGGAGGACTGTGACCTTTACCAGTCCTCCCGAAGCGGCCAAGCCCGTCACGTCATCTCGTAAAGTGACGGCCATGGCATGCCGAATCAGTGAACTGGTCATCGACGCCGCGGACCCCGACCGACTGGCCGCGTTCTGGAGCGACGTCCTCGGTTACGTCGAACTCGGCCGGGAGAGCGACGGAAGCATCGAGATCGGCCCGCCCGACGTCGGTTTCGGCGGCCCGCAGCCCACCCTCATCCTCAGCCCGACCAGTGCCCCCCGGACGGGAAAGCTCCGGTTGCACATCGATGTCAACGCCACCGACCGCGACCAGGATGCCGAGCTGGAACGACTCCTCGCTCTCGGTGCGAGGCCCGTCGACATCGGCCAGACCGGTACCGAGAACTGGCACGTCCTGGCCGACCCCGAGGGCAACGAGTTCTGCCTCCTGCACACCCGGCTCAAGCCCCTGTGACAGGGGTGTCCGTCCGCAGGCACTTTCCCGTGAGGCACGGCGCGGCATCGCCGCCAGACGATGCTCGGCCCATGGATCCAAGAGGCCGGGCAGTCCACGATCGGAGCCGCCCGATCGTTCGGCAGCCTCCTGCTGCAGGATCTCGCCCTGCTGCGAGCGCGTATTCTCGCGAGGCCCTGAGTCCGGGCCCGGGCTCAGGCCGGGTCTGCCGCCTTTCCTGACCTGCGGATCGGCGGGCCAAGAACCTTGCCGACTTCCGTGGACGCGACGTGGAGGAGTTCCTCACCGAACAGGCAGAGGGACTCTTCCCAAGGGTGGCCAAAGCTGCCGAAGCGGAAGTCCTCCGCGAGGAAAATGCAGTAGTCCCCGTCGGGGTACGGGCTCAGTGGCCAAGCCGGTTGCCCGGGGCCGCCGACCTCCTGCGGTGCGAAGCGATACGACGTGTGCTGCCAGTCGAGGGCGAGCAGCGTGTCCGTCGGGCCAACGCAGGAAGACAGCCCCTGCTCGACCACCGCAACCAGGCGGTCCAGACGCTCGTAGCTCGAATCGTCGTCAAGTGCAGCAAGGCTCCAGGTCACCGACGCGCCGGGCTCCTTGATGGCCGGCCACATGAACGAACTCATACTCGGCCGGAAGATGAAATCCTCGTAGAAGCGGTCCCATACGCGTTGGTACTCAGCCTCTGCCAGCGCGGCCACGGGAACTTCCATCATGTCGCGATCCTATCGATTCGCCCGATGGACACTGAGAGATCGTTCACGGAAGCGCGGACAGAACCAGATTCATACAGCCCCTCAGGCTCTCTCACCGGGACGCCAAGCGGCCCGGCCGACAGCCGGGGACGGGCTGTCGGCCGGGCCGGGGAACCGCGCATGTGGCACCTGCCTGCCGGGGGCTGCCCCTGGGGACGCCGCGAAGGCTAGGTGTCGATGCCGGTCACCGCGGTCGGGCCCAGCGGGGCATCGTCCTCCGTGATGCCGGCCTCGCGCAGAGCGGTGGTGGCCACTTGCTTGGCGTGCTGTTCCGCGCCGTGGCTGTCGTCGGCTTCCACCTCCAGGCGGATGCTGAACGTGCCGTTGTCATTGACCGTGAGGATGTCCAGGTCTTCCGACTGGCCCAGCACGGTGTGCTGGGGATC
Organism: Streptomyces altiplanensis; assembly: GCF_053591575.1. Lineage (NCBI taxonomy): Bacteria > Bacillati > Actinomycetota > Actinomycetes > Kitasatosporales > Streptomycetaceae > Streptomyces > Streptomyces altiplanensis. Next base: position 50,179 of record NZ_JBSFUB010000049.1, read on the forward strand.
GGCCGGACGCAGATGGCGTACGACAGCAGTCCGTTGGGTCTCGGTGACTTCGTGCAGAAACGTGCCCGGGATGGAGATGACGTAGGTGGTCATGCAGACTCCCTTTTCTCGTGCCAAGCCGCCCTGTGCTCCCACAGAGCAGCCCGGGCCTGTCGGGGATCGAGCAGGAGCGAGAGCTCCTCGAACGCGATCCGCTGTACGTCCCCGTCGGTCGGTCCGCGGTCTTCGGTACGGGCCCGGGCCGCTTCCGCCGCCCGGGCGTGAGAAGCTCCTCGCGCTTGGCGTCGCCGGGGGCCGGGCCGGTCGGTGCGGACACGCCCCTGACGCCACACCCGTTCCGGACACCCCGCCGCACCACTTCGAGGACCACAACTCATTTCCATCTCCTGCCCCACCACGGCGGATACACCCGGCGCTCCTTGTCACCTCAGCCGAACGAACCAACACCGCCTGCCGAGAGACGGATGACCGGCGGTATGCCCTAGCCGGCCGCGGGCCCGATGGGGACTCGGGCCTTGACGCGTTTGCCGGAGGGCTCGCGCTGCGCCTCGAAGCCCTCGCACACCGCGGTGACGATCTCCAGACCG
>NZ_JBSFUB010000050.1:0-50658 GCF_053591575.1 Streptomyces altiplanensis
TTCGACCTGTCCGTCGTCGTGCCCACCTTCAACGAGGCCGGCAACATCCGGGAGCCCGCCCGGCGCCCGCCGGGTTCGGTGTCTCAGTGGCGGCCGGCGATGCGGTCGGCTGCTCTTGCGAGGGGGTCCGTCTCCGTCGTGCGGCCGGACGCCTCGCGGCGGTCGGCGGTGCGGTAGGCGGCGTACATGCCCTGGACTCCGAGCCAGCGGAAGGGCTCGGGCTCCCACTTGCGGACCTTGTGGTTGACCCAGGGGAGCGTGGTGAGGTCGGTGGGGCCGCCCTGGCCCGAGTCCTGCTGGATCAGGTCGCGCAGGGTGCGGGCGGCGAGGTTCGTCGTGGCCACGCCGCTGCCCACGTAGCCGCCGGCCCAGCCGATGCCGGTGGAGCGGTCCAGGGAGACGGTCGAGCACCAGTCGCGGGGCACGCCGAGTACGCCCGACCAGGCGTGGGCGATGGGGACGCCCGCGGCGGTGGGGAAGAAACGGATCAGGATCTCGCGCAGCGCCTCGATGGTGGCGGGCTGGGTGCGGGCCGTGTCGTTGATGTGTGCGGCACGTGAGCCGTAGCGGTAGGGGACGCCCCGGCCGCCGAGCGCGATGCGGTCGTCTGCGGTGCGCTGGGCGTACATGTAGGCGTGGGCCATGTCGCCGAGGGTTTCGCGGCCCTCCCAGCCGATGGTGTCCCAGATGTGCTGGGGGAGGGGGTCCGTGACGATCATCGAGGAGTTCATGGGGAGCCAGGCGCGGCGCTGGCCCTTGAGGCCGGCGGTGAAGCCCTCGGTGCAGCGCAGGATGTACGGGGCGCGGACCGTGCCGTAGGGGGTGACGGCGTGCTTCGGCTTGATCTCCGTGACCGGTGTGGATTCGTGGATGGTCACGCCGAGGGACTCGACGGCGGCGGCCAGGCCCTTGAGGAGTTTGACCGGGTGCAGGCGGGCGCCGTGCGGGGTCCAGGTGGAGCCGACGGCTCCGGTCACCCGGATGCGGTCGGCGGTCTCGCGGGCTCCGCGGAAGACGCGTTCTTTCTCGCCGAAGGCGATCTCGGTGGCGTGGAAGTGCTTGAGGCGGGCCAGCTGGGCGGGTGTGTAGGCGACTTCGAGTACGCCGCCGTGGTGGATGTCGGCGTCGATGTTCTCGGCGGCGGCGGTGGTGATGACCTCGGTGACCGTGTCGTTCATCGCCTGCTGGAGGCGGACGGCCGCGTCGTGGCCGTGGAGCTTGGCGTAGCGGTCGCGGCCGGCGATGCCGTTGTAGAGCCAGCCGCCGTTGCGGCCGGAGGCGCCGAAGCCGCAGAACTTGCCTTCCAGGACGGTGATGTTGAGGAAGGGGACGGCTTTTTTGAGGTAGTACGCCGTCCAGAGGCCGGTGTAGCCGCCGCCGACGATGCAGACGTCGGCCGTCGCGTCGCCGGGCAGGGGCTCACGGGGGGCGGGTATGCCCTCGTTCGCGTACCAGTAGGAGATGCCGCCGTTGACGGTGCTCATGATCCTGTTGCCCCTGCGTTCTTTTCTCGCTGCTGCTCAGTGGTGGTGATGGCGCGGACGCTAGCGGGCGGGGGCGGGGTGCGGCAATGGCGGGGTGCGCGGTGTGGTGCGCGGTGTGGTGCGCGGTCGTAGGATCCGGGCGTGATCGGGATTCCGGAAGCTCTGGTCGGGACGCAGGCGGAGTTCAACGGTGAGGCGGGGCGGAGGTGGATCGCCGCGCTGCCCGGGGAGGCCGCGGCGTACCTGGAGCGGTGGCGGCTCCGGCTCACCGGGCCGTCGATGCACGGTGCGGTCTCGCTCGTGCTGCCGGTGGAGCGGGCCGACGGGACGCCGGCCGCCCTCAAGCTCCAGCTGCTGGACGAGGAGAGCGCGGGTGAGGCCGCCGCGCTGCGGGCGTGGGACGGGGACGGCGCCGTGCGGCTGCTGGAGCACGACGCGCGGAGCGGCGCGATGCTGCTGGAGCGGCTGGACGAGAGGCGGCACCTGTCGGTGGTGCCGGACGCCATGGCGGCGGTGCGGGTGGTCGCGGAGCTGCTGGTGCGGCTGAACGCGGTGGTGGCGCCCGAGGGTGTACGCCGCCTCGGGGACATCGTGGAGAGGATGCTCGACGACGTACCGCGACGGGTGCGGGGAGCGGCGGATCCGGCGGACCGGCGGCTTCTGGAGCGGTGTGCGGGGGGCGGTGCGGGAGGTCGCGGGGGAGCCGGGCGGGCAGTTGCTGCACTGGGACCTGCACTACGACAACGTGCTGGCGCCGTTGGCGGGGTCCGGGCGCGGTGAGCCCTGGGTGGTGATCGATCCGAAGCCGCTGGCCGGTGATCCGGGGTTCGAGCTGCTGCCCGCGCTGGTGAACCGTTTCGAGGCGGACCAGGTGCCGGCGCGCTTCGATCTGATGACGGAGGTGCTGGGGCTGGACCGGGGGCGGGCGCGGGCGTGGACGCTCGGGCGCGTACTGCAGAACGGTCTCTGGGAGCTGGAGGGCGAGAAGGAGGGGGCGGGCGTGCTGTCGGGGGAGCGGGTGGCTGTCGCGCGGGCGTTGTTTACGCTGCGGGCATGATTCGAAACGCCACGCCTGCCGATGTCCCTGTCATTCACGAGATGGTCCGCGAACTCGCCGAGTACGAGAAGGCGCTGCACGAGGCGCGCGCGAGCGAGGAGCAGCTGCGCGAGGCGCTCTTCGGGGAGCGCCCCGCCGCGTACGCGCACATCGCGGAGACGGCGGAGGGGGAGGTCGTCGGTTTCGCGCTGTGGTTCCTGAACTTCTCGACCTGGCGCGGGGTGCACGGGATCTACCTGGAGGATCTGTACGTGCGGCCCTCGCAGCGCGGCGGTGGGCACGGCAAGGCGCTGCTGGCGTCGTTGGCGCGGATATGCGTCGAGCGGGGGTACGAGCGGCTGGAGTGGTCGGTCCTGGACTGGAACGAGCCGTCGATCAACTTCTACCGGTCGCTGGGTGCGCAGCCGCAGGACGAGTGGACGGTGTACCGGCTGACGGACGGGGCGCTGGCGGAGCTGGGCGGTTAGGCGTTCTTCCTCCGTCCGTCGCCGGGGGGCCGGGCGCCGCTTCAGGAGCGTACGTCCGCCGCGTCGAGGAGGGTCTTCGCCGCGTCGCGGGCGTGGCGGGCCGGGTCCTGGGAGCCGGTGATGCCTGCGGTGGCCATCGCTCCGTTGGCCAGGACGGCGAGCTGGGCGGCGAGCCGGTCCGTGGGCCCGGGGGGTGTGCCGGCGGCTGCGACGAGTGTGGCGAAGTGGTCCTGGAGCGAGCGCTTGTTGGCGCGGGCGATGCCGGCGACGCCCGGTGACACGCCGCCCAGCTCGCCGTAGGCGTTGATGAAGGAGCAGCCGCGGAACGTGTCCTGGCCGAACCACTCCTCCAGGTGGTCGAAGACGGCGAGGACGCGCTCGCGCGGGCTCTCGTGCGCGGCGGTGGCCCGCTCGATTCCGCTGCGGACGGTTTCGTCGCGGCGGCGCAGTACCGCTTCGAGGAGGTCGTCCTTGGAGGGGAAGAGCTGGTAGAGGCGTTTGAGCGACGCGCCGGACGCGGAGCGGATGGCGTCCATGCCGACGGCCTGTACGCCGCGTTCGTTGAAGAGGGTCTCGGCCGCGTCCAGCAGGCGGGCCTCGGCGGTTGCGGCGTCCATTCCTCGATCACCCCTTGCGTGGAGAACCATCGTTCTCTTACTGTACACGGCATCGAGAGAACGATCGTTCTCCCGATGCCGTGTCCGTCTCACGCTGCCCGGGAGTAGCTGTGTCCGTGTTCGGTACGCGCCACCACACCGTCGACATCGACGGACTGGACGTCTTCTACCGCGAGGCGGGCGACCCGTCCCGTCCCACGCTCGTCCTGCTGCACGGGTTCCCGTCCAGCTCGCACATGTACCGGGGGCTGATCGCCGAACTCGCCGACGAGTTCCACCTGATCGCCCCCGACCACATCGGCTTCGGGCGCTCCGCCGCCCCGGACGCCGGTGAATTCACGTACAGCTTCGAGAAGTTGACCGAGGTCACGCTGGCGCTGCTCGACCGGCTGGGGGTGGAGCGGTTCGCGCTGTACCTCCACGACTACGGCGCCCCGGTCGGGCTGCGCATCGCCAGTCGCGACCCCGGGCGCGTGACCGCGCTGATCAGCCAGAGCGGCAACGCCTACGCGGAGGGCTTCACGCCGTTCTGGGACGTGCTGTTCGCGCACGCGGAGGACCGTGTGACGCACGAGCCCGCCGTGCGTGAGCTGCTGACGGCCGGGGCGACCAGGTGGCAGTACGAGCACGGGGTGCCGGCGGACCGGCTCGACCGGATCGGCCCCGAGACCTGGACGCTGGACCAGGCGGGACTCGACCGGCCGGGGAACAAGGAGATCCAGCTCCAGCTCTTCTGGGACTACCAGTTCAACCTCGACGGTTACCCGGCCTTCCAGGAGTACTTCCGCACCCACCGGCCGCCGGCGCTCGTCGTGTGGGGGCGGGGCGACGAGATCTTCGGCCCGGCGGGCGCGGAGGCGTTCGCCGGGGACCTGCCCGACGCGCGGATCCATCTGCTCGACGCCGGGCACTTCGCGCTGGAGACGCACGGCGGGGAGATCGCCGCTCTGGTGCGGGACTTCCTGCGGGGCGTGCGCGGGTAGCCGCCGGCCGGGCCGGCCGGGAGGACGCGGGCCGCCGTCCGCCGGAGGTGTCGTTCCAAGGGCCTGAGGGGTCCAAGGGGTCCAAGGGACAGAGGGTTCTGAGGGCTTTACGGTACGAGGACGACCTTGCCCACCGTGCCGCGCGTCTCCAGCGCGCGGTGGGCGGCCGCCGCCCGGGCGAGGGGGAAGCGCTGGACCGCCGGGACGAGGCGGCCGGCCGCGGCCTCGGCCAGGGCGCGGTTCTCCAGGGTGCGCACGGGGTTGTCGCCGCCGGCCCTGCCCAGCATCACCGGGCCGAGTACGCCCTCGGAGGTGATGCCGCGCTCGACGAGCTCCTCGTCGGTGAAGGTCAGCGGGGACCCGTCGTGCAGCCCCTCACCGGACCAGCCGAACACGATGTGCTGCCCGCCCTTGCCGAGGAGGTCCACGGCGGCGCGGGCGGTGTCCCCGCCGACCGAGTCGAAGACGACGGTGGCCCTGCGGTCGCCCAGGAACTCGCGTACCCGCCCGGGCCAGTCCGGCAGCTTGTAGTCGACGGCGAGGTCGACGCCGTTCTCCTGTACGCGGGCGACCTTGGCGGGGCCGCCGGCCAGGCCGATGACGGTGCCGCCCGCGTTCTTCACGTACTGGACGAGGAGCGTGCCGATGCCGCCGGCGGCCGCCGGGACGACGGCGACGGTGTCGGCCGTCACCTCGGTGAACTGGAGGATGCCCATGGTGGTGCGGCCCGTACCGATCATGGCGACGGCCTGGGCCTCGTCGAGGTTCTCCGGTATCTCCTGGAGGCGCCCGGCGTCGGTGACGGCCAGTTCGGCGTAACCGCCGGGATTCGTGCCGAGGTGGACGACGACGCGCTTGCCGAGCCACGACGGATCGGTGCCCTCGCCGAGCGACTCGACCGTACCGGCGACCTCGCGGCCGGGGACGGTGGGCAGCTCGGCGGGGGCGGGGAACGGGCCGGTCATGCCCTCGCGCAGGGCGGTGTCGAGCAGATGCACGCCGGCTGCCGCGACGGCGATGCGGACCTGGCCGGGGCCGGGGACGGGGTCTTCCGTCGTCTCGTACGTGAGGTTCTCGGCGGGGCCGAAGGCGTGGAGGCGGACTGCGTGCACGGCGGGCTCCTCGTGGCTTCAGGGCTCAGGGCTTCAGGGCTTCAGGTCTCAGGCTTCCGGGGTGCCGGGGTGCCGGGGTTCCGTTTTTTGGCTTCCGGGCCTGCGACTGGGCTCAGGTTCTTGCCTCAAGCGCGGTTGAGGTCAAGCCCTTCCCGGCCCGTGGCCCTTCCGGCCCCCAGCGCGAGCGAGGCCGCCTCCAGGCCGCTGTTGAAGGACACCTCGGCCAGCAGGCCCGGTGCCGCCACCTGGTCGCCCGCGAGGAACACGCCGTTGCCCCGGTCGACGGCGGGGCGGTCCCGCCAGGTGGTGCCGGGCCGGTCGAGCGCGCCCGTACGGCCTGATGCCAGGGCCTCGCGCCGCCAGGTGGTGCGCTCGCGCCAGTGGGGGAAACCGAGGTCCAGCAGACGCTCCGCGCGCGCGATGCCGTCGGCCCTGGACTCGCCGGGGGCGAGGGGGAACTGGCTCTGGACGAGCTGTTCGCCGGCCGGGGCGAGGGTGGGGTCCTGGGCGGTGAAACGCTCGATCCAGCCCGGCGCCTCCAGGTCGGAGATGACGAACGGATCGCCCTTGCGCGTCCGGACGGCCAGATCGAGCAGCGCCGTACGCCCGCTGTCCCAGGTCAGGGTGGCGTCGTCGAGGAGCCGGCGGGCCGCTTCCAGGGATGTCGCGACGATCACCGGGCCGTCGTTGACGGGAAGGGCGGTGACGCGCTCCGCCGTCTCGATGCGTACGCCGAGGTTCCAGGCCCGCGCGGCCATCCGGTCGACGACCGGGGCCCAGCCGCCGCGCGGGTAGTGCGCCTCGGGCGGGAGTTTGACGACGCGCCGCAGCCGCTCCTGCACGAAGCGGGCGGAGAGGGAGCCGGGGTCGTGGTGGAAGAGGGCGACGGCGATGTGGTGCGCCGCCGCGCGCGCCCCGGCCTCGCCCACCTCGCCGGTGGCCCAGGTGAGGAAGTCGGTGTCCACGGGGGCCTTCGCGGTGGGGCGCAGGCTCAGCTTCACCATCGCGAGCGGCGGGGTCCTGCGCAGGGCGCCGCCGCGGTGGAAGCGCAGACGGGCGCCTTCGAGCGGGGGTACGGCCATGACGGGGCCGAGCAGGCCGCGCTGCTTGAGCCAGGCCCAGAACGGCCCGCCGTTGTAGAGGGCGTGCGGGCCCTCGTTGGTCTTGTACGGGCCCTCGGCGGTGCGGGCCCGGCCGCCGAGCGTGTGGTGGGCCTCGCGCAGGGTCACCCTGGCGCCCGACTCGGCCGCGGTGATGGCCGCGGTGAGGCCGGCGACGCCGCCGCCGATGACAGTGATGTGGAGCATTTTCCCGTTCCCCTTGCCGTCGTTGGTCGCTTTCACGGGACTCATGGGTGATGACGGACGGCGGGGGCGCGGATGTGACATCGGGGCGGAGGGGCGCCGGGGGCCGGGGGCCGGGGACCGCCGGCGGCCGCCGGGAGCCCCCGGGGGTTGTCAGTGGGGTGGTGCAGCATGGGCGAATGGCACGGCACACGAAGCAGACGCAGGCAGTACGTCCCGTACGGCGCCCCGAGGTGCGACTGCCGCCGCTCGCGCCGTTCGGCTCCGGTGGGCTGGAGTCCGAGGGGGACTACGACGGGTTGGAGTTCCGGGACCTCGATCTGGGCGGTCAGGAGGGGCGCGGGGCCCGCTTCATGGACTGCGGTCTGTACGGCGTCGCGCTCGACGGGACGGGGCTGAGCCGGGCACGCATCATCGACTCGGTGCTCGACGGGGTGCGGGGTGTGGGCACCGACCTGGCGGAGGCGTCACTGCGCGACGTGGAGGTGACCGACGCCCGGCTCGGCGGGGTCCAGCTGCACGCGTCGTCCCTGGAGCGGGTGCTGGTGCGGGGCGGGAAGATCGACTACCTGAATCTGCGCAGGGCGCGCCTGAAGGACGTCGTGTTCGAGGGCTGTGTGCTGGTCGAGCCGGATTTCGGCGGGGCCCGCCTGGAGCGGGTGGAGTTCCGAGACTGCGTGCTGCGGCAGGCGGACTTCAGCTCGGCCACGATGACCGGCGTGGATCTGCGTACGGTCGCGGAGCTGGACATCGCGCGGGGCGTGGACCGGCTGGCGGGGGCGGTGATCAGCCCGTCGCAACTGCTCGAACTGGCACCGGCGTTCGCGGCGCAGATGGGGGTGCGGGTGGAGAGCCCCGGGGAGTAGGGACCGGGGGGGGCAGGCAGTGGAGGGCGGGGGTCAGGGGGAGACGCGGGGGAAGCGGGCCTGGAGGTCCCAGACCACCGGGTTGCCGGCGAGGCCGTCGTGCATGTCGGTGAGGTCCGCGATCAGGTCGTGCAGGAAGTCGCGGGCCTCGCGGCGCAGCAGCCGGTGGCTGAAGGTGATCGGGGGCTCCTCGGCCGGCATCCAGTCGGCGGCGATGTCGACCCAGCCGAAGCGGCGCTCGAAGAGCATCCGGTCCGTCGACTCGGTGAAGTCCAGCTCGGCGAACTGCGGCTTGGAGGAGCGGCTGCCGCGCGGGTCCTGGTCGAGCTGCTCGACGATGTCGCACAGGGCCCACGCGAAGTCGAGCACGGGCACCCATCCCCAGGCTGTGGACACTTCCCGGTCCGACGTGGTGTCGGCGAGGTAGACGTCCCCGCAGAAGAGGTCGTGCCGCAGGTCGTGGACGCCGGCGCGCCGGTAGTCGGTCTGCGGGGGGTCCGGAAAGCGGCGGGAGAGGGAGTAACCGATGTCGAGCACGTGGTCGATGGTGTCACGTCTGCCGGACGGGCCCGCCCCGGCCGGTCCTGGCCTGCGGAAACGTCACCGCTCACACGCTCGCACGTTCAGGTGAACGGTTCCGGGTTCTGGCTGGGGGAGGGCACCTGTTCCGGCAGTGCCGCTCTGCGCGAAGGGGGTCCGCCGTGGCACTGCCCGTACCGGAGCACGAGCTGGATGAGACCGAGCTCAACGGTGATGAGCTCGATGTTGCGTACAAGCTGTCGGAGACCGTCCCGCTGCCCGAGCCCCTTGGTTCCGACCTCGACACCAGCGAGTTCTGACCCCGCGAGGCATGCCTGCCGACTGCCGACTGCCGACTGACCGCTGCCGGCGCTACGGCAGCAGGCGCTGCTCCTTGGCCACCGCCACCGCGCCCGACCTGGTGTCCACGCCGAGCTTGGCGTAGATGCGGCCCAGGTGGGTCTTCACCGTCGCCTCGCTGATGAACAGCGCGCGGGCGATCTCCCGGTTGCCCAGGCCGTGTGCCAGCTGGCCGAGGATGTCCGTTTCCCGTTCCGTCAGGGCCGGGCGGGCCGCGCCGCGCATGCGGTCCATGACGCGGCTGGCGACCGGCGGGGAGAGCGTCGTGCGGCCCTGGGCGGCCGAGCGGATCGCGGTGAAGAGCTCCTCCGGGCGCTCGGCCTTGAGCAGATAGCCCGTCGCGCCCGCCTCGATCGCCCGCGTGATGTCCGCGTCCGTGTCGTACGTCGTGAGGACCAGGACGTGGACCCCGGTCGGAGCGATACGGCGGGTGGCCTCCACGCCGTCGATGCCGGTGCCCAGCTGGAGGTCCATCAGGACCACGTCCGGGGTCAGCTTGGCGGCCATCGCCACGGCTTCCTCGCCGCTGCCCGCCTCCCCGACGACCTCGATGTCGGGTTCGCTGCCCAGCAGGGCGAGCAGTCCGGCGCGTACGACCACGTGGTCGTCGCAGAGCAGGATGCGTACGGGACTCACGGGACGTACGGGATTCGCGGGACTCACCGGATGCGCCGGGTTCATGGCTGGGGCTCCAGGGGGATCGCGGCGGAGAGCACGGTGCCCTCGCCGGGGGCCGACTCGATCGTCAGGGTGCCGCCGAGCTGGCGTACGCGGGCACGCATCGCGGGCAGACCGTGGCCGCGCACACCGGGGGAGGCGGACGGGGTGTGCGCGAAGCCCGTGCCGTCGTCGGCGACGTCCAGCACCACCTGGTCGCCCAGATAGGTCAGGGTCACCGCCGCCGCCCGCGCGTTCGCGTGTTCGCGTACGTTCGCCAGCGCGCCCTGCGCGATCCGCAGCAGCGCCGACTGCACCCGGTCCGGCAGGCCGCCGTTCGGTGCCCCGTCCACCCGGAACGCCGCAGACTCCCGTGCGGCGAGCATGCGCAGCGCCTCCTCCAGACTGCCGCCCTCCGCCAGGTCGGCCGGAGCCAGGTCGTGGACGAAGCGGCGGGCCTCGGCCAGGTTGCGTTCCGCGATGGACTCGGCCGTACGGACGTGACGGCGGGCCGTCGCCGGGTCGGCGTCCCACTGCCGGTCCGCCGCCTGGAGCAGCATCTGCTGGCTGGACAGGCCCTGCGCGAGCGTGTCGTGGATCTCCATGGAGAGGCGCTGGCGCTCGGCGAGCGTGCCCTCGCGCCGCTCGGTCGCGGCCAGTTCGCGGCGCGTACGGATCAGGTCGTCGATCAGCGCACGCTGCCGGGCCGCCTGCCGCTGCATGTAGAGGAAGACGGCGGTCGCGACCGCCGCCACCGCGGGCGGCGCCAGCACCAGGTTGGGATCGAAACCGCCGTGCGCCAGCTGGAGCTGCGCGGCGACCACGAACGCGGTGAGCAGGCCGACCAGGAGGAGTGCGGCGCGGGACGGGAGCGTACGCAGCCCGGTGTAGAAGAGCGGCACCGCGCACCAGGCGAAGCTCGGCGCCAGCACCACCAGCACCATCCAGACGGCGACGACCCCGCCCAGCCAGGCCAGCCGGCGGGGTGCGGGGCGGGCCGAGCCGGGGGCGGCGGGGCCCAGGACCGGGCCCAGTACGTACAGCAGGGCCAGCGTGATGCTCAGCGCGATGATCCACGGGGTGCGGGCCTCACCGGGGTGCCGCAGCAGGAACCGGGTGAGCGAGGCACCCAGCAGCAGGAAGAACGCGGCGTGCATCACGGGGGCGAGCCAGCGGGCGTCGGGGTCCGGCTGCTCGGGCCGCTCCGGCTGTTCGGGCCGCTCGGGCCGTTCCCGTTCCCGTGCCTGGTCCTGGCCCTGGTCCTGGTCCTGGTGCACCGTTCGCTCCTCGCTGACCTGCGCGTACGTCCCCATGGTGACCCGGTGGGACCAGACCCGCATCAACCGATCGGCTGACGGACAGGTCGGCCGTCCCGCACGCCGTATGCAGCCGGTACGCCGACGGTACGGGCCCGGAAGCGGCCGGAGGATCGACAACAGAGCCGAAGCGGGGCGCAACCGGCCCCCACCGCCACCGGCCCCACTCGCAACCTTCCCAGCCCCAGGAGCCACACCATGAAGAAGCTTTCGCCGCGTACCCGTGTCCTGACCGGTGCCGTCGCCGCCGTCGCCCTCAGCGCCGGCACCTTCGGCGCGATGTCCGCCAACGCCACCGAGCCCGCCGCCGCGCCGGCCGTCGCGGTCAAGGCCGACGCCGCGCACAAGAACCTCCAGCAGTCCACCCACCTGACCGTCGCCGCCGCCACCAAGGCCGCGCAGGCCACCCTGGACGCCGCCGAGGAGGAGAACCAGCGCGTCACCGTCGCCGTCGTCGACCGCAACGGCAACACCGTCGTGACGCTGCGCGGCGACGGCGCCGGCCCGCAGTCGTACGAGTCCGCCGAGCGCAAGGCGTACACCGCCGTCTCCTGGAACGCGCCCACCTCCGAGCTGGCCAAGCGCCTCGCCCAGGCCCCCAACCTGAAGGACATCCCCGGCACCCTCTTCCTCGCGGGCGGCGCCCCGGTCCAGGTCAAGGGCGCCCCGATCGCGGGCATCGGGGTGGCCGGCGCGCCGAGCGGCGACCTGGACGAGAAGTTCGCGCAGGCGGGCGTCGCGGCGCTGGGCAAGTAACGTCCTGACATCGGTCCGTGCCCGCCCCGCGCCGTGCCCGCCCGGCGTTCGCCTGCCCAGGTGAACGGCGCATTCCGCGCATATGATCCTCTCTGTGGATCAATGGTCTCGTGTACGACGCGCGGCCCACGCCGTCGCCGTCGCCACCCTGCTCGCGCTCACCTCGTGCACCGGCGCCGGTGCCGGGGCCGGCGGGCTCGGTGACGGCGTCCGCGGTGAGCCGGGTGCGCCGGGCGTACGCGACCCCTACTTCCCCGGGCTCGGCAACGGCGGCTACGACGTCGAGCACTACACCCTGACCCTCGACTACGAACCCGGGCCCGGCGGCGACGACCGCACGGAAGGCGCGGGCCGTGCGGAAGGCGCGGGCAGCGCGGACCGCGCCGGCGGTACGGAGCGCGCCGGCAGTGCGGTCCGCTCCGGCCATGCGGTCCACGCGGGCAGCGCGGACCACGCCGGCCGTGCGGGCCGTGCGGACCACGGAGGGCCCGCGGGCCGCCTCACGGGCACTGCCGAGATCACCGCCCGCGCCACCCAGGACCTCAGCGCCTTCAACCTCGACCTTCGCGGCCTGGAGGTCCGTTCCGCCACCGTCGGGGGGACCGAGGCCACCGTCAGCCGCGCGGGCGACGAGCTGACGCTGCGCCCCGCCGCCGGGCTCGCCAAGGGCCAGACCTTCACCACGGTCGTCCGCTACTCCGGCACCCCCGCCACGATCACCGACGCCGACACCTCGCAGGAGGGCTGGCTGACGACCGTGGACGGCGCGCTCGCGCTCGGCCAGCCGTCCGGGTCGATGGCGTGGTTCCCCGGCAACAACCACCCCAGCGACAAGGCGTCGTACGACATCACGGTCACCGTCCCCCAGGGCCTGAAGGCCATCTCCAACGGCGAGTTGAAGAGCGAGCGCACCCGCGGCGGCCGCACCACCTTCGCCTGGCACAACGGCGAGCCGATGGCCAGTTACCTCGCCACCGTCGCCATCGGCGCGTACGAGACGAAGACTTCGCGCACCCCCTCCGGCCTGCCCGTCCACACCGCCGTCGACCCGGTCGTCGCCGAGAGCAGCACCGAGGTCCTGGCCACGGTCCCCGACGTCATGGAGTGGGCCGCCGAGCGTTTCGGCCCGTACCCCTTCTCCTCCACGGGCGCGATCGTCGAGCGCGGCAACGACGCGGGATACGCCCTGGAGACCCAGACCAAGCCCGTCTTCCCCGGCGCGCCCGACCAGGGGCTGCTCGTCCACGAGCTGGCCCACCAGTGGTTCGGCAACTCCGTGACGCCCGAGACCTGGCAGGACATGTGGCTCAACGAGGGCTTCGCGACGTACGCGGAGTGGCTGTGGGACGAGGACTTCGAGGGCATCCCCGCGGACGACAGCTTCGCCGTCGCCTTCGCCGACCCGGTCAACTGGGCCTTCCCGCCGGCCGATCCGCCCACCGCGGCCGAGATCTCACGGGCGCCCGTCTACGGGCGCGGCGCGATGGTGGTCCACAAGGTCCGCGAAGCGGTGGGCGACGACGCCTTCTTCGACATCGTGCGGGGCTGGACCGCCGCCCACCGTCACGGCAACGCGTCCACGGACGACTTCACGGCGTACGTCGAGAAGAAGTCAGGCAAGGACCTGAAGGACCTCTGGGACACCTGGCTCCACGGCCGGGAGAAGCCCGCTGCTCCCACCGGCCCGGGGGACGGGGCATGAACTGGACCCGCCTCCCGACCGCCTGACAGCACGACCGCGTGACAGCACGACCGCGCGACAACGCGACAGGGCCCCGGCCGTGGCCGGGACCCTGCTCGACAGGCTTGTGCGCGCCAGGCGTCAGACGTTGACGCCGAAGTCCGTGGCGATGCCCGTGAGGCCGGACGCGTAGCCCTGGCCGACCGCGCGGAACTTCCACTCCGCGCCGTTGCGGTAGAGCTCGCCGAAGACCATCGCGGTCTCGGTGGCGGCGTCCTCGCTCAGGTCGTAGCGGGCGATCTCGGCGCCGCCGGCCTGGTTGACGATGCGGATGTACGCGTTGCGCACCTGGCCGAAGTTCTGGCTGCGGGTCACGGCGTCGTAGATCGAGACCGGGAAGACGATCTTGTCGACGTCGGCCGGCAGGCCCGCCAGGTTGACGTTGATCGCCTCGTCGTCGCCCGCGCCCTCGCCACTGCGGTTGTCACCGGTGTGGACGATGGTCTGGTCCGGCGTCGACTTGTTGTTGAAGAAGACGAAGTGACTGTCGGAGTAGACCTTGCCGGTCGGGTTGACCGCGATCGCGGACGCGTCGAGGTCGAAGTCGGTACCGGTGGTCGTACGGACGTCCCAGCCGAGGCCGACCGTGACGGCGGTCAGGCCGGGGGCCTCCTTGGTGAGCGAGACGTTGCCGCCCTTGGACAGACTTACAGCCATCGGGATGTCCTCTTCCTTGAAGTCGTGCGGGCCGGACGGACCCGTGGGGTCCGAAGCTACCGTCACCCGTCATAACGCGGGCAGGTGGCCGCAAGGTTCCAGGTCTGCGGGGGAAAGGGGGGAGACGAAGGGGGGAAGGGGCAAGGGGAAGGGGAAAAGCGGGTGACGCGATGCCCCTGGACACGGGATCATTGGACGCATGTCCGGGCCTCATGTCATTCGCGGTGCTGTCTCCCTGCCGGAGGCAGAGCTCATGTGGCGTTTCTCCAGGTCCTCCGGGCCCGGCGGACAGCACGTCAACACCACCGACTCCCAGGTGGAACTCCGCTTCGACCTGGCGAAGACCGAAGCGCTGCCTCCGGTCTGGAAGGAGCGCGCGCTGGAGCGGCTCGCTCCCCGGCTGGTGGGCGGCGTCGTCTCCGTACGGTCGTCCGAGCACCGTTCCCAGTGGCGCAACCGCGAGACCGCGCTGGTCCGCATGGCCGCCCTGCTCGCCGAGGCGACGGCCCCGCCGCCCAAGCCGCGCAGGGCGAAGAAGATCCCCCGGGGCATCAACGAGCGCCGGCTGCGCAACAAGAAGGCGCGCAGCGAGACGAAGCGCGGCCGCGCCGGCGGCTGGGACTAGGGCCGGCCCGAGGTCGGCCATCCGGGGCCAGGACCGGCCCGGGTTCGGCCATCCGGGGTCAGGACCGGCTCGGGTCGGCCATCCGGGGCCAGGGCCGGCCCGGAGCCGGACCCGGGGTGGTGGTCAGGACCGGCCGGTCAGGCCAGGTGCCGGTAGCGGCCCCTGAAGTACGTGAGCGGGGCGCCGTCCGCGTTCGGCAGGTCCACCGCGAGCACCCGGCCGATCACCAGCGTGTGGTCCCCCGCCTCCACCCGCTGCTCGGTCCTGCACTCCACCGCCGCCAGCGCGCCGTCGATCAGCGGGGCCCCGGACGCGGCGCCGCGCGTATGGGCGATGTCCTCGAACAGCAGGCGGTCGCTGAGACGCCCCTTCATCGCGAACCGTCCCGCGATGTGCCGCTGGTTCTCCGAGAGCAGTGAGACCGCCCACAGCGGCTGCTCGGCCAGCAGGTCGTCCATGCGGGAGCCGTTCCGTACGCTCACCAGCACCAGCGGCGGGTCCAGCGACACCGACATGAAGGCCGTCGCGGTCATCCCGGCGTCCTCGCCGCGGGCACCGCTGTCCGGGTCGTGGGCGGTCACCAGGGTGACGCCCGCGGTGAAGCGGGACATCGCGGCGCGGAACTCGTCGTTGCTCACCCCTTCAGGATGGGGGGTCGGGGCGGGGGGCTGGGGGGAGGTCGTCTGGAACACACAGGGAACGGTATGCCCGGGGCTCGTACCCGCACCATCGGGCATGGGGACCAGGAAGGAACCCTGCCCCGGTCCTAGGACCGGGCCGGGCCCGCGCGGGGCGGCCTCCCAGGGGTCGCGGGCCCTCGCGCACCTCCTGCGCCGTTCATCATCTGACGTGACTTGAGTCACAGAGAGCACAATTTGCTGACCCTGTGTACCGGGTGAGCAGCTCGCTGTGATTCAGTGGCCGTGATAGTGCAACACGTGCGGCTATGGGAATCCTGGAGTTGCTGTCGAGGTCTCGGGGAGAGCGAACAATGGAGGCCGAGTCCGAGCCGTACGTCCGCCTGGCGACGATGCGGCAGCTGCACCAAGTGGTCGCCGATCTCAACCGGGCCACCAGCCTGGCTGACACCTTGCAGGCCGTGGCCGACGGAGTCGTCACGGGCCTCGGATACGAGCTGGCCTGCGTCAACCTCGTCCAGCCCGACGGCGACCTGGTCATCGCCGCCTTCGCCGGCAACGCGGCGGCCGAAGCCCTGATCACCGGCCGCGTCGGCTCGCGCGCCGCCTGGGAGCGCCGCCTCTCCATGGGCGAGGCATGGGGTGACCTGCACTTCATTCCGCACACCGAGGGCTGGGTCCTCATGGAGGACGACGTCCCCCAGTGGCACACCGACGGCCCCGAGCCCCGCTTCGCCGGCGAGTGGCACCCGCAGGACCGCCTGTACGCCCCCATGTACGCGTCGGGCGGCGGTCAGGAGCTCCTGGGCGTCATCTCCGTCGACCGCCCGCGCAACGGCAGGCACCCCGGCGCGTGGGGCCAGGAGGCGCTCCAGATGTACGCCTCCCAGGCGGCCATCGCGATCAGCAACGCCCGGCTCCGCGCGAACATGCAGCGCGCCCTCGTCCGCCTGGAACGCGAGCAGCAGGCCCTGCGCGCCAGTGAGGAATCCTTCCGCCAGGCCTTCGAGTACGCCCCGAGCGGCATGGCCATCGCCGAGATGGGCGGCGACCAGCACGGCCGCCTGCTGCGCACCAACGACGCCCTGTGCCGTCTCCTGGGCCGTCCCGCCTCCGCGATGCGCCGCTACTCCTTCGCCGACCTCGTCCATCCCGAGGACATCGGCACCCTGCTGCGCACCTCCGCCGAGGGCGGCCGGGCCGAGCTGCGGCTGGCCCGGCGCGACGGCACGTACGTCTGGGTGTCGCTGCGCAACTCCGTCGTCGCCGACACCACCGACGGCCCGCGCTTCCTCCTCACCCACGTCGAGGACATCGAGGAGCGCAAGCGCCACGAGCTGCACCTGGCCCACCGTGCCTCGCACGACCAGCTCACCGGCCTGCCCAACAGCGCCGAGCTGCGCACCCGCCTCGCCTCCCGGCTGTGCCGCCGCCCGCACGCGCACTCCTCCGCGCGCGCCACGGCCGTGGAGGCCCTGGACGCGGCGTACGGCGAACCGGCCGCCCCGGGGACGGCCGTGCCCGAGCACGACTTCGACTACAACCCCCACACGGACGCGGGCTCCTACGACCACCACGTCCACACGGTCGCGCCCACCTCGGCCGTCGGCGGCGCCGACGACGGCACGAAGGGCCTCGCCGTCCTCTTCTGCGACCTCGACGGCTTCAAGTCGATCAACGACCGGTTCGGGCACCACACCGGTGACGCCGTCCTGATCGAGGTCGCCCGCCGTCTGACGACGTGCGTGCGCGACGGCGACACGGTCGCCCGCCTCGGGGGTGACGAATTCGTCGTTCTCGCCGACGGTCTCGGCAACGCGGACGCCGCCGACCTCGCCGTACGCTTGCGAAACGCCATCATTCCGCCCATCCGCGTCGACGGCAGGGCGGTCCGCGTCGGTGCGAGCTTCGGCATCGGCTGGGCGAGCTGCGGGATGACGGCCGAGGAAGTGCTGCAGTCGGCTGACCAGCGGATGTACGTGGAGAAACGCTCTCGCGCCAAGGTTCACAGGCGAGCGGGCTGAGGGACGCCCTACTACCGCACTGTGACCCATGCCAAACCTTCGGCTTGCCGGTTCAAGGTAGGCTCGCCGGGTCGGCGACGGCTGGCGAACATGGTGAGGAGTGACCAGGGATGACGGCCGCGAACAACGGCACGAGCACGCCTGAGGACGACGATCCGTTCGGCTACCTCTACGAGGACGGACAGGCGGCGGGTGCTGTCCCGCCCCGCTCGGGCGGCTACGGCTACCCGGGTCCGGCCGCGCAGCCCGGGGTGCCCAGGACCTCGTACAACCAGGTGCGGACGGTCGGTGAGCGGCAGTACGGACAGCAGGCTTACGGCCAGCAGACTTACGGCCAGCAGGCGCCTCCGCGGCAGGCTTACGGCCAGCAGCACTACAACCAGCCCAACGCGCACTACGCGGCCCCCGAGACGCAGCCCGGCGGTCCCCCCACCCGCCCGGTGCCGCCGGTGGGCGGCGGTGGCGGCCGCAGTGGCGGACCCAACACCAGGGGCCTGCTGATCGGCGCGGTGGCGGTGGTCGCGGTCGTCGTCCTCGGCATCGGCATCGCCCTGATGACCAGCGGCGACAAGGAAGACAAGGACCCGCAGGCCGGCGGAACGGGCGGCGGCCCGACGGCCGGCGCGACGGCCGAGCCGAGCAAGGAACCGACCAAGAAGGACGAGAAGCCGGCGGTCCAGTTGCCCAAGCAGGACGCGGCGACGCTGAAGCTCGGCGGCACGGCGACCACGGACAAGACGGTCAAGGGAGCCGAGGGACCGGGCGGTCTCTACATCGCCGGTTTCAACGCGGTGGGCTCGTCCCTCACCTGGCAGGCGAACATCGACAAGCCCGGCGAGTACCGCTTCTACATGCGGTACTCGATCCCTGCCAAGGACGCCAACGCCACGCTGACCGTCAACGGCAAGCCGAACACCCAGCCCGTCGGTCTGAAGAACTTCATCCACTCGTCCGACCCGAACCTCGAGAAGAACTGGCAGACCACGTGGGCGCCGGTGAACCTGACCCAGGGGCAGAACACCATCAAGCTCTCCTGTGAGCAGGGCAACCAGTGCGACGCCCTGCTCGACTGGGTCGAGATCAGGACAGCGCCGTAACGGCACCGGGACCCCGGCTCAGCGCCGGGTGACCAGTCCGACGAAGTGTGCCACCGTCCCGGCCATCGCCTCGCGAGCCGGGACGAGGTACTTCCTGGGGTCGACCGTCGTCCGGTGCGCGTCCAGGTAGGTGCGTACCGCGCCCGTGAAGGCCGTGTTCAGCGCCGTGCCCACGTTGATCTTGACCATGCCGGCCGCCACCGCCCGCCGGATCTCCTCGTCCGGTACGCCCGACGAACCGTGCAGGACCAGTGGCACCGGCACGGCGTCGCGCAGGGCGGTGATCAGGCCGTGGTCCAGGGCCGCTGTGCGGTCCGTCATCGCGTGGGACGAGCCGACGGCGACGGCGAGGGCGTCGACGCCCGTGCCGGCCACGTAGTCCACCGCCTCGCCGGGGTCCGTGCGTACGCCCGGCGCGTGGGCGTCGAGCGGGGCCTCGCCCTCCTTGCCGCCGACCTTGCCCAGCTCCGCCTCGATCCAGATGCCGCGCGCGTGGCCCCAGCGGACCGCCTCGGCGGTGGCCTTCACGTTGTCGCCGTACGTCAGCTTCGAGGCGTCGAACATCACCGAACTGAAGCCCGCCGGGTGCGCGGCCCGCAGCAGTTCGACGGACTCGACGTGGTCGAGGTGGAGGGAGAGGGGGACCGAGGACGCGCGGGCCACGGCCGTCGCCGCCGCCGCGACGGCGGTGAGGTCGCCGCCGTGGAACTTCACCGCGTTCTCGGAGATCTGGAGGACGGCCGGTGCGCCCGCCCGCTCCGCGCCCGCCGCGATCGCCTCCGCGTGCTCCAGCGTGATGACGTTGAAGGCGGCGACGCCGTGGCCGGATTCCCGGGCGGCGGTGACGAGTTCGCCGGTGCTGACGAGTGGCATGCGGTCCCCTGGTGCTCGTGTGTGGGCGCGGTACGGTCCGGCGCGGGCGCGGTTACGCCGCCGTGGTGTGTGTCGTGACGTCGATCCTCGGCAGCAGGTCTTCGTACGCCGCCGCGTCGAACTCGCCCGCCGCCGGGGCCAGTACGGTCGCCGCCGACAGCGCCACCGCCCGTGCGAGCCGCCGTGGCCAGGGGAGTTGCTCGACCAGGCCCGAGAGCAGCCCGGCCACCGCCGAGTCGCCCGCGCCCGTCGGGTTGCCCCTCACGCGGGCGGGCGGGGCCGCCTGCCACAGGCCGCCGGGGGCGGCGGCGAGCAGGCCGTCCGGGCCGAGCGAGGCGACCACGGCGTGGGCGCCGCGGCGGCGGGCGTCGTGGGTGGCGCGCAGGGGGTCGTGGTCGCCGGTGAGCTGGGCGAGTTCGTCGGCGTTGGGCTTGACGAGGTCGGGGCGTGCGGCGATGCCCCGGCGCAGCGGTTCGCCGCTGGTGTCCAGGAGCACGGGGACGCCGGCGGTGCGGGCGCGGTGGATCAGCTCGGCGTACGCGCCGACGTGGACGCCGGGGGGCAGGCTGCCGCAGAGGGCCACCGCCCGGGCGCCGCGCAGGAGTTCGCCGTACGAGGAGAGGAAGGCGGCCCACTCCTCGGGGGTGATCACCGGGCCCGGCTCGTTGAGCTGGGTCGTGTCGCCGGTGGTGGCGTCGACGACGGCGACGGTGCGGCGGGTGGCGCCGGCGGTGGGGACGAGCGCGTCGACGGGGGCGAGGGGCGCGAGCAGGTCGCGCAGCACGGCGCCGGAGGAGCCGCCGGCGAAGCCCGTCACGACCGTGTCGTGGCCGAGGGCCGCCAGTACGCGCGCCACGTTGATCCCCTTGCCGCCGGGGCGTTCGGCGACGTCGCTCACGCGGTGGGAGGCGTGCGGAACGAGGGCGGGGACGCGGTAGGTGATGTCGAGCGCGGTGTTCAGCGTGACCGTCAGGATCATCCGCGTCACCCCCTGTGCCCCGTGGAAAACGCTTACCGTGTGCGTGGCGTCGGGGTGATCATGCCAAAAAGAAAGCGGTTGGCCCAGGGTCCGGGGCCAACCGCTCCATGTCGCTTTGATATCAACTGGTGGAGAAATCAACCCAGTTGGTACGGCTTGGGACTTACGGCTCAATCACCCAGGCGCCCTTGCGCATCACGCCCCTGAGCGTGAAGTCCGCGTCCAGCACCACCAGGTCCGCGTCCTTGCCCGGCTCCAGCGAGCCGACCCTGTCGTCGACGCCGAGCAGGCGGGCGGGGTTGGCGGAGACGGACCGTACGACGTCCTCGACCGGCAGCCAGTCGACGGTCACCGCGCGCTTGAAGGCGGTGTCGAGGGTGAGCGTGGAGCCGGCGATCGAGCCGCCTTCGGCGAGGCGCGCGACGCCGTCCCTGACCTCGACCTCCAGCGGTCCGAGCAGGTACGTGCCGTCGCCGAAGCCCGCCGCGTCCATCGCGTCGGTGATGAACGCGACCCGGTCCGCGCCCGCCCGGTGGTACGCCAGCTCCAGTGCGGCCGGGTGCAGGTGCGTGCCGTCGTTGATCAGCTCGACCGTGACCCGCTCGTCCTCCAGGAGCGCGGCGATCGGGCCGGGCGCGCGGTGGCCGAGGGCGGGCATCGCGTTGTAGAGGTGCGTGGCGACGGTGGCGCCCGCGTCGATGGCCTCGGCGGTCTGCTCGTACGTCGCGTCCGTGTGGCCGATCGCGGCGATCACGCCGTGCTCGGCGAGCAGCCGCACCGAGTCGATGCCGCCGGGCAGCTCGGTCGCCAGCGTGACCATCTTCGCCGTGCCGTGCGCGGCGTCGATCAGCTTGCGGACCTCCGCCGGGTCGGGGTCGCGCAGCAGGTCCTCGCTGTGCGCGCCCTTGCGGCACGGCGAGATGAACGGGCCCTCGAAGTGGAGGCCGGCCAGGTCGCCCTGCTCGACCAGCTCGGAGAGCAGCGCGGCCTGCCGGGCGAGTACGTCCATCTCGCCGGTCACCAGTGACGCGGCGATGGTCGTCGTGCCGTGCTCGCGGTGCGTCCGTACGCCCTTGAGCACCTCGTCGGCGGTGCCGGAGGTGAAGGACGCGCCGCCGCCGCCGTGCACGTGCATGTCGACGAAGCCGGGCACGATCCAGTGGCCGGAGAGGTCCAGGGAGGGGGCGTCCGCCGGGGCGGAGCCGGCGATGCGGCCGCCCTCGACGATGACCCGGCCGTTCTCGATGGTCCCGGTCGGCAGCACCACCCGGGCGCCGGAGAGAACCTTGGTTGCAGCGCGTCCGGCCATCAGGCGGATACCTCCGTGGCTTCTGTGATTGCTGGGGCTTCCGTGGCGAGAAGGTCCCAGGCGAGGAGCCCCGCGCCCAGGCACCCGGCGGTGTCCCCGAGGGCCGCCGGAACGATCAGGGGCAGCTTCTGGAACGTGACGCGTTCCGCGACGGCCGCCCGCAGTGGTGTGAACAAGGTTTCCCCGGCCTCGGCCAGTCCGCCACCGATGATCAGCGTGCGGGGGTCCAGGAGGGTGAGCGCGGTGACCAGCCCGTCGGCGAGCGCGCCGACGGCTTCGAGCCACACCTCCCGGGCCCGCGGGTCGCCCGACTCGACGGCCTTCGCGCAGTCCGCGGCGTCGGCGTCCGCGTCGCCGGAGGCGGCGGCCCAGGCGGCGGACACGGCGGAGGCGGAGGCCAGGCGCTCCAGGCAGCCGCGCTGGCCGCAGCCGCACGGGGGGCCGCCGGGACGTACGACGATGTGGCCGATCTCACCGGCGCAGCCGTGGGCTCCGGCCTCGATGACGCCGTTGATGCCGATGGCGCCGGCGATCCCGGTGCCGAGCGGTACGAACAGGAAGCGGTCCGCGTCCCGGCCCGCCCCGATACGGCCTTCGGCGAGGCCGCCGGTACGGACGTCGTGGCCGAGGGCGACCGGCACCCCGCGCAGCTTCTCGCCGAGGAGCGCGCGCAGGGGGACGTCGCGCCAGCCGAGGTTGGCGGCGTACACCGCGATCCCGTTCTCGGCGTCGACGATGCCGGGCACGGCCACGCCGGCGGCCGAGGCGCTCTCGCCGTACCGCTCCTCGCCGTACGCGCGCAGCTCGGCGGCGAAGCCGGTGATCGACTCGACGACGGCCTCGGGCCCCCGCTCCCTGCCGGTGGCCCGGCGGGCCTCGTGCAACAGCGTGCCGTCCGCGCCGACCAGTGCGGCCTTCATCCCGGTGCCGCCCACATCGAGGGCGATGACGTGTTTCACGTACCCAGTCTCGCGCGTCAACCGTGGAAAGGTCTAGTCCACTTGCGTTCGTTCTGCCGTCCGCCGTGCGCGCAGGCGTTGCAGAAGCGATATCCGGGTGGTGTAGACCTCCCGGTGCGGAATAGGAGAAAATCGCAGCTCACACGCATGTCGGACAACAAATTGATGAATCAGGGTGGGACAGGGCTGTGCACCGGCGCTTCTTGGGTTTGACCGCGACAGTCGCCGCACTCGGCATGACAGTGGCTCTGTCGGGGTGCGGGAGCAGCGGCTCCGAGGGTGAGGTCACCCTCAAGCTGGTCGCGGCGGACTACGACCCCGAAGGCGGCGACAGCACCAAGCGGTACTGGGACGGCGTCGCCACCGCTTTCGAGGCCAAGAACCAGGGCGTCAGGATCGACGTCACGGTCTACGACTGGAAGGACGTCGACCGGAAGGTCGCCGAGATGGTCGCGGCCGGCAAGGCCCCCGACATCGCCCAGATCGGTGCGTACGCCGACTACGCGGCCCAGGACCAGCTCTACTCCGTCGACGACCTGCTCTCCATCCCCGTACAGGCCAACTTCCTCGCCCCGCTCGCCGACGCGGGCGAGGTCAACCGCGTGCCGTACGGCCTGCCGTTCGTGGCCAGCACCCGCCTGCTCTTCTACAACGAGACGCTCTTCACCCAGGCCGGTCTGAAGCCCCCGAAGACGTGGGGCGAGATCGAGAGCGCGGCCGCCGCGCTCAAGCAGCGCGGGGTGAAGTACCCGTTCGCGCTGCCGCTCGGCAACGAGGAGGCCCAGGCCGAGACCATGATGTGGATGCTCAGCGCCGGTGGCGGTTACACCGACGCGGTCGGGACGTACCAGATCGACTCCGAGCAGAACGTCAAGGCCTTCGACTGGCTGAAGGACGACCTCGTCGGGAAGGGGCTGACCGGCCCCGTCGCCCCCGCCAAGCTCAACAGGAAGCCCGCCTTCACCGCGTTCGCGGACGGTGAGGTCGGCATGCTCAACGGCCACCCCTCCCTTCTCCAGCAGGCCGAGAAGAAGGGCGTCAAGGTCGGCATGGTGCCGCTGCCCGGACCGAACGGCAAGCCGGATTCCAGCATGGGCGTCGCCGACTGGATGATGGGCTTCAAGCAGAACGGCCACCGCAAGCAGATCGGCGACTTCCTCGACTTCGCGTACAGCGACGAGAACGTCCTCGAGTTCGCCGACCAGTACGACCTGCTGCCGGTCACCGTCTCCGCCTCCGAGACGATGAGCGAGGACCCCGAGCACAAGAAGCTGTGGCCGTTCCTCGAAGCGCTGCCGGAGTCGACGCTCTACCCGGTGGACAAGACGTCGTGGGCGAAGGTCAGCGAGAGCGTCAAGAAGCAGATCGGCTCCGTGGTCGGCCCCAACGGCGATCCGGCCGGGACCCTCGGCTCCATCGGCCGTGAGGCGATGGCGACGGAGAACGCCGAGTAAGCCGAGTAAACCGGGTGACGCGAAGCGACGCCGGGCGGCGCGGAGCAGCACAGAGGAACCCAGAGAAACCCAGAGCAGCACAGAGCAACGCAGAGCGGGGTGTTTTCGACCCGTTCTAGACTGCTCATATGCCTTACGACTCCGACGAAGAGGACGCGCGCGGTACCGAGCTCTCCGAGCGGGACCGTGCCCTCCTCGCCGTGGAGCGGCGCTCCTGGGCCGGGCCCGGGGCCAAGGAGCGGGCCATGCGCGAGCAGCTCGGCATCTCGCCGACCCGCTACTACCAGCTCCTCAACGCCCTGATCGACGACCCGCGCGCGCTCGCCCACGACCCCGTCACCGTCAACCGCCTCCGCCGGGTGCGGGACGCCCGCCGCGAACGCCGCTGAGCCGCTACCGGGCCATCGCCGAGCCGGTACCGGGCCGGTGCCCGGCCGGACGTGCGCCGGTAGGGTCGGGGGGCATGGGCAGCCAACCGCAACCGCAACCGCATCCCCTGCCGACCGACCTCACGCCGGCGACCCCCGTCGGCCGCGACGGCCTCGCCGCGCTGCTGGACGCACCGGACCGGGCGCTGATCGCC
Organism: Streptomyces altiplanensis; assembly: GCF_053591575.1. Taxonomy (NCBI): domain Bacteria; kingdom Bacillati; phylum Actinomycetota; class Actinomycetes; order Kitasatosporales; family Streptomycetaceae; genus Streptomyces; species Streptomyces altiplanensis. The sequence goes on from NZ_JBSFUB010000050.1 coordinate 24,438, forward strand.
CTCGACTTCGACGGCACGCTCGCCGACATCGTCCCCGACCCCGAGCAGGCCCGCGCCCACCCCGGCGCGGTGGAGGCGCTCGCCGCCCTCGCGCCCCACACCGGCGCCCTCGCCGTGATCACCGGCCGCCCGGCCGCCGTCGCGGTCCGCAACGGCGGCTTCGCGGGCGTCCCCGGCCTCGAACACCTCGTCGTGCTCGGCCATTACGGCGCCGAACGCTGGGACGCTGTCACCGGTACCGTCCGCGCCCCCGCCGCCCACCCCGGCGTGGAGGCCGTCCGCGCCGAACTCCCCGGCTTCCTCGACGGCGTCGAAGCCTGGCGCGGCTCATGGGTCGAGGAGAAGGGCCGGGCCGTCGCCGTGCACACGCGCCGCGCCGCCGACCCGGTGACGGCGTTCGAGTCCCTGCGCGTCCCCCTGGCCGAGCTCGCCGCCCGCCACGGCCTGATCGTCGAACCCGGCCGTCTGGTACTGGAGCTGCGCCCGCCCGGCGTCGACAAGGGCGTGGCGCTGACCGAGCACGTGCGTGAGACCGGTGCGAGCCGCGTCCTGTACGCCGGGGACGACCTGGGCGACGTGGCCGCGTACGCGGCCGTGGAGAAGCTGCGCACGGAGGGCGTCCCGGGCCTGCTGGTGTGCAGCGGCAGCGAAGTCCCCGCCCTCGCGGACCGGGCGGACCTGGTGGTCGAGGGCCCGTCGGGAGTGGTCCGGCTGCTCACCGCTCTGGCCTCGATCACCGGAGGGGCCTGATTCCGGGCCGGACCCGGTTGCCGCGCGCGGCCGCGCTTTTTGCGCCGCGGCGGCTTCCCGGCCCGGCCCGCCCCGGCTACTCCGAGGCCAGCGCCGCGAGCTGGTCCAGGAACCAGGCCGTCGGCGGCAGCGCCGTCGCCGCCGCGGCCAGCCGCTTCGTCCGCTCGGCCCGCTCCTGCGGGTCCATCACCAGCGCCTCGTGCAGCGCGTCCGCCGTCGCCATGACGTCGTACGGGTTGACGGTGATCGCGTCCTCGCCCAGCTCCTCGTACGCCCCCGCCTCCCGCGAGAGCACCAGCGCGCATCCCTCGTCGGAGACGACGGGCACCTCCTTGGCCACGAGGTTCATGCCGTCCCTGACCGGGTTGACCAGCGCCACGTCGGCCATCCGGTACGCCGCCAGGGACCGCGCGAAGTCGTCGTCCAGCTCCAGCAGCACCGGCTGCCAGTCGTCCGTCCCGTACTCGGCGTTGATCTCCTCGGCGAGGCGCCGTACGGACGCCATGTAGTCGCGGTACACCGCCAGGTCCTGGCGCGACGGATACGCGAACGCGATGTGCACCACCCGCCCGCGCCACTCGGGCCGGTCCGTGAGCAGCCGCCGGTAGGCGAGCAGTCCGCGCACGATGTTCTTGGAGAGTTCCGTACGGTCCACCCGGACGACGGTCCTGCGCCCGGCCCCGACCCGCTCCCGCAGCCTGACCAGCCACTCCTCCACGTCCTGCCGTTGCGAGCGCGCCCGCAGGAAGTCCGCGTCCGCGCCCAGGCCGTGCACCCCGACCGCGGTGCCCTCCAGCGCGCCGGCGCCCAGCACGTCCACCGCGCACGCCGCGAAGGTGTCCGCCCAGCGCCGGGTCAGGAACGCCACCCGGTCCGCGCCCAGCAGACCGCGCAGCAGCTGCCGCGCGATGTCGTCGGGCAGCAGGCGGAAGTAGTCGACGGGCGCCCACGGGGTGTGCGAGAAGTGGCCGATCCGCAGGTCCGGGCGCAGCTCGCGCAGCATGCCGGGCACCAGGCACAGGTGGTAGTCCTGCACCATCACCACGGCGCCCGGCGCCGCCTCGGCGGCCAGGGCGTCGGCGAAGGCGCGGTTGTACGTCTCGTACGCCGCCCACTGCCGCCGGAACTCCGCGTCGAAGGCCGGCTCCAGCGGGGTCTGGTAGAGCATGTGGTGGACGAACCACAGCACGGAGTTCGCGATGCCGTTGTACGCGTCCGCGTGCACCCCGGCGTCGATGTCGAGCATCCGCACGCCCGGCTCGCCGGTCCCGCGCCGCACCGCCTCCCGGTCACCGTCCCCGAGCGCCGCGCACACCCACAGCGAGGAGGCCCCGTCCCCGTCCCGCCCGATCGCCGACAGACCGGAGACGAGACCGCCCCCGCCGCGCCTGGCGTCGAGTGAACCGTCCTCGCGGAGGGTGTACGAGACCGGGCCGCGATTGGAAGCGACGAGTACCTGTGCAGCGTGCTCGGAGACCATGTGCCGAACCTAGCCAGTCCTGGATGCCCTCAAACGTGCGTACGGTCCGGAGCGACCGGCGTCACGCCGCGCGGCGTGACGCGTACTCGTCGATCTCGCACATCGGCGGCCGCTCCTCCGTGTCCACCGCGTAGGTCCGCGGCACGAACCCGAACCCGCCGTCCTCGCCCCGTTCGAACTGCGTCAGCTCGGGCCGCACCAGGGCGCCGCGCGAAAGCCGCTGCTGAGCCGTCCGGTAGATCGTGGCGGCCATCCGTCCGAGCGCCTGCCCGTCCTGGTGGCGGTGTTTGCGTACGCCCACGTCGACCTGGGCCAGCGCGTCCAGGCCCACCGTGTGGAGCGAGTCGACGAGCAGGCCCAACTCCACTCCGTAACCGACGGGGAAGGGCAGCCGCTCCAGGAGCGAGCGGCGCACGGCGTACTCGCCGCCCAGCGGCTGGACGAATCCGGCCAGCTGCGGCCAGTGCAGATTGAGCAGCGGGCGGGCCACCAGCTCGGTCACCCGACCGCCCTGACCTGTGGCTTCGCCGAGAGGACGGTCGTACATCGCCTTCACGAAGTGCACGTCGGGCTCGGTGAGCAGGGGCCCGACGATGCCCGAGACGAACGAGGCGGAGAAGTCCCTCAGGTCCGAGTCGATGAAGCACACGATGTCACCACTGGTCACCAGGAGTGACCGCCATAGCACCTCTCCCTTGCCGCGCAGGGCCGGTATGCGCGGCAGCACGGCGTCACGGTGGACGACCCGTGCCCCCGCCGCCGTCGCCACCTGCGCCGTGCGGTCCTTCGAGCCGGAGTCGACGACGACGAGCTCGTCGACGAGCGGCACGGCCTCCATCAGCTCATGGCGTATCGCCGCGACGATGTCACCCACCGTCGACTCCTCGTCGAGGGCGGGCAGCACGACGCTGACGGTGTGGCCACGTCCGGTCTTGGCCGCGACCAGCCGGTCCAGCGACCGGTCGGCCGTGGTCCAGGACCGCAGTTCCAGCCAGCGCTCCACCTCTTCGAGCACGTGCTTCTCCCTTGCGTGCCATGCCGCAAAAGCGGCATATCAATACAGTCATCTCGCGGTGCGGACGACTGTCTCCGCCGCCCGGGGCTTCGGTTACAGTCTTGAACAACGCGGACCGCCCTCGCATCTCGGGGGGTCTCGCGGACACAAATGCGCCGGGTCCAGACCCGCCGCCATAGCGCTCATCCAGAGGGACAGAGGGAACGGCCCGTTGAAGTCCCGGCAACCATCCCGCCGACCGCGAGGTAACGGTGGGGACGGTGCCAATTCCGTCTCACGGCGAAACGCGCCGTGGGGAAGATGAGGAGAAAGGGCCTCGCCACCATGGCTGTGCAGACCGTCGAAACCGATGCAAGCGCCACCGACTCGCATTCCCAGCCCGTAGACCTGGGCCCCGCCACCGCGCTTTCCTGCCGCGAGTGCGGAGAGCGATTCGAACTCGGCCCGATCTTCGCCTGTTCTTCCTGTTTCGGTCCTCTCGAGGTCGCCTACGACCTCCCGCTCGGTGACGCCGAGGCGCTGCGCAAGCGGATCGAGGCCGGACCGGACAACATCTGGCGCTACGCGCCGCTGCTGCCCGTGCCCGCCGACGTGGCGTCCAAGCCCAGCCTGAACCCGGGCTTCACCAAGCTCGTCAAGGCCGACAACCTGGCCCGCGAGCTGGGTGTCACCGGTGGTCTGTACGTCAAGGACGACTCCGGCAACCCGACGCACTCCTTCAAGGACCGCGTCGTCGCCATCGCCGTCGAGGCCGCACGCGCGTTCGGCTTCACCACGCTCTCCTGCTCCTCCACCGGCAACCTCGCCGGCGCGGTCGGCGCCGCCGCCGCGCGGGCCGGCTTCCGCTCCTGCGTGTTCATCCCGCACGACCTGGAGCAGGGCAAGGTCGTCATGGCCTCCGTCTACGGTGGCGACCTGGTCGGCATCGAGGGAAACTACGACGACGTCAACCGTTTCTGCTCCGAGCTCATCGGCGACCCGCTGGGTGAGGGCTGGGGATTCGTCAACGTCAACCTGCGCCCGTACTACGGCGAGGGCTCCAAGACCCTGGCGTACGAGATCTGCGAGCAGCTGGGCTGGGAGATCCCGGACCAGCTCGTCATCCCGATCGCCTCGGGCTCGCAGCTCACGAAGATCGACAAGGGGCTCAAGGAGCTCATCGCCCTGGGCCTGGTCGAGGACAAGCCGTACAAGATCTTCGGCGCCCAGGCGGAGGGCTGCTCCCCGGTGTCGACGGCCTTCAAGGCCGGGCACGACGTCGTACGGCCGCAGAAGCCGAACACGATCGCCAAGTCGCTGGCGATCGGCAACCCGGCCGACGGCCCGTACGTCCTGGACATCGCCCGCCGCACGGGCGGCGCGGTCGAGGACGTCGACGACGAGCAGGTCGTCGAGTCGATCAAGCTGCTGGCCGAGACGGAGGGCATCTTCGCGGAGACCGCGGGCGGCGTGACCGTCGGCGTCACCAGGAAGCTCATCGAGGCCGGCCTGCTGGACCCGGCCCTCACGACCGTCGTGCTCAACACGGGCGACGGCCTGAAGACCCTTGAGGCGGTGGCCCCGACCACGGGCCAGTCCGCCGTCATCCGCCCCAACCTGGACTCTTTCCGAGAGGCTGGCCTCGCATGAGTGTCAACGTCCGCATTCCGACGATTCTCCGTACGTACACGGACGGCAGGGCCGAGGTCGCGGCCGAGGGCGCGACCCTCGCCGAGGTCATCGCCGACCTGGAGAAGAACCACGCGGGCATCGCGGCCCGGGTCCTGGACGACCAGGGCAAGCTGCGCCGCTTCGTGAACGTGTACGTGAACGACGACGACGTGCGCTTCGAGCAGGGCCTGGAGACGGCCACGCCGGACGGCGCAGGCGTCTCGATCATCCCGGCCGTCGCCGGAGGCTGATCCGCCGCCGCACCGCCCTCGTCACGCGCCTTGCCCCCTCCGCCACAGAAGCGGAGGGGGCAATTCTGCAGGGTTGAGCGGGGTAGAGTTGGGGAAACCCCCTCCGCTGCCTTTGCCGGACGCATATGAGAATGCGTCCCCGTGCGACAAGAAGCAGCCAAAGTGTTCGAGCCGATTGCCGCCAATGCGCGCCTTGTCCGGCCCGACTTGCCCTGGAAACCAGGGAATTCCTCATATTCGAGTGTTCGGCCGCGCCCAGATTTCTCGCCCGATTGACCTGTTGCAGAGGGCAGTTGGGCGGATACATTCAGCCGCGGTCGACGCGTTCCGGCGCACGCCCTCTCCTGTCGGAGGGTGGAGATCTGACCCGGGTCCGCGAAGTGCGGTCCCGTGCAAGGGCCAGTAATAGGGGAGTTAGGCATGGCTCAGGGCACCGTCAAGTGGTTCAACGCGGAGAAGGGGTACGGCTTCATCGCGGTCGACGGTGGTGCGGATGTTTTCGTCCACTACAGCGCGATCCAGATGGACGGTTACCGCACCCTTGAAGAAGGTCAGCGAGTCGAGTTCGAGATCTCGCAGGGCCAGAAGGGTCCGCAGGCGGACATGGTCAAGCTCGCCGTCTGATCCCGGCGCGATCGGCCACCGACGCACTCACGCAGGAAGGGCCTGCACCCACACCGGGTGCAGGCCCTTCCTGCGTGCCGCGTGTCCCCGGACCGTCTGTCCACATCGGAGGGGGACGCTTGCACTCGAAGGGGTCGAGTGCTAATCATTGGCGTTAGCACTGTTAGCACTCTCCCAGTGAGAGTGACAGAAGGACCGGGCCGGTGAGGCCCGCAGGCCGGGTGGGACAAGGAAAACCACCAGGCAGGCTGGCCGTCCGTCGCGGGCGCCACTCGGTCCGGAGAATCCACCCCAGTCCGGGAGGACCACTTCACATGGCCAAGATCATCGCGTTCGACGAGGAGGCACGGCGCGGTCTCGAGCGCGGGATGAACCAGCTCGCCGACGCCGTCAAGGTCACCCTCGGCCCCAAGGGCCGCAACGTCGTCCTCGAGAAGAAGTGGGGCGCCCCCACGATCACCAACGATGGTGTTTCCATCGCCAAGGAGATCGAGCTCGAGGACCCGTACGAGAAGATCGGCGCCGAGCTGGTCAAGGAAGTCGCGAAGAAGACCGACGACGTCGCCGGTGACGGCACGACGACCGCGACCGTCCTCGCCCAGGCTCTGGTCCGCGAGGGCCTGCGCAACGTCGCCGCCGGCGCCAACCCGATGGCCCTCAAGCGCGGCATCGAGAAGGCCGTCGAGGCCGTCTCCGCCGCTCTCCTTGAGCAGGCCAAGGACGTGGAGACCAAGGAGCAGATCGCTTCCACGGCCTCCATCTCCGCCGCCGACACCCAGATCGGCGAGCTCATCGCCGAGGCGATGGACAAGGTCGGCAAGGAAGGCGTCATCACCGTCGAGGAGTCGCAGACCTTCGGTCTGGAGCTTGAGCTCACCGAGGGCATGCGCTTCGACAAGGGCTACATCTCGGCGTACTTCGCCACCGACATGGAGCGCATGGAGTCGTCGCTCGACGACCCGTACATCCTGATCGTCAACTCCAAGATCTCCAACGTGAAGGACCTCCTTCCGCTGCTGGAGAAGGTCATGCAGTCGGGCAAGCCGCTGCTGATCATCGCGGAGGACGTCGAGGGCGAGGCGCTGTCCACGCTCGTCGTCAACAAGATCCGTGGCACCTTCAAGTCCGTCGCCGTCAAGGCTCCGGGCTTCGGTGACCGCCGCAAGGCCATGCTCGGCGACATCGCCATCCTCACCGGTGGCACCGTCATCTCCGAGGAGGTCGGCCTCAAGCTGGAGAACGCCGGTCTCGACCTGCTCGGCCGCGCCCGCAAGGTCGTCATCACCAAGGACGAGACGACGATCGTCGACGGCGCCGGTGACAGCGACCAGGTCCAGGGCCGCGTCAACCAGATCCGTGCCGAGATCGAGAACTCCGACTCGGACTACGACCGCGAGAAGCTCCAGGAGCGCCTGGCGAAGCTGGCCGGCGGCGTGGCCGTCATCAAGGCCGGTGCCGCCACCGAGGTCGAGCTCAAGGAGCGCAAGCACCGCATCGAGGACGCGGTGCGCAACGCCAAGGCCGCCGTCGAGGAGGGCATCGTCGCCGGTGGTGGCGTGGCTCTGCTCCAGGCCACGGCCGTCTTCGAGAAGCTCGAGCTCTCGGGCGACGAGGCGACCGGCGCCAACGCCGTGCGTCTCGCGCTGGAGGCCCCGCTCAAGCAGATCGCCGTCAACGGTGGCCTCGAGGGTGGCGTCATCGTCGAGAAGGTGCGCAACCTGCCGATCGGTCACGGCCTGAACGCCGCGACCGGCGAGTACGTCGACATGATCGCCGAGGGCATCATCGACCCGGCGAAGGTCACGCGCTCCGCTCTGCAGAACGCCGCGTCGATCGCCGCGCTGTTCCTCACCACGGAGGCGGTCATCGCCGACAAGCCCGAGAAGGCCGGTGCCCCCGCGGGCGGCGGCATGCCGGGCGGTGACATGGACTTCTGATCGACTCGTTCGATCATCTGTCCCGCAGCACCGGGGCGGCATCCCTTCGGGGGTGCCGCCCCGGTGGCGTTTCGGCGGGCGAAGTCCTTGGGCTTCCCGGGGCGCGAGGGGCATGCCCACGGGGCAGGACGGGTGCTGCTGGTACGTCGCGTCCTGCGGCTCACCGCGTACGGTCAGGGTGCAGTCGTCGCACGGTCGATGCGGCGTGGTGGACGGGGGCCGGCCGGACGGTTCATGGCGGCAGCGGCTCCCTTGGCCGGACTTCGCGCCGGGTTACCGGATCAGCCCGATCGCCTCGATCTCGATCATCCACTCCGGACTGGCCAGCGAGGAGACCTCGACGAAGGACTCCGCAGGGTGAGGCTTGTCCGGGAAGTGCTCCGCGCGCAGCTTGGAGAAGACGTCCTGCTGGGTGATGTCGGTGACGAACACGGTTGCCTTGACCGTCTCGGCGAGGCTGGAACCCGCGTTCGTCAACACCGTCGACAGGTTGGCAAGGGCCTGGCGGGCCTGGGCCTCGAAGTCCCCGACCCCGACGGTGGCGCCATGCTCGTCGATGGGGGCCTGCCCCGATACGAAGACCAGGTTCCCCACCCGGACCCCGAGCGAGATGCCGGCGGATTCGTACCAGTCGGGGTCCGCGGAGACGCGTACGCGCTCGGAGGCGGACGGTGTGAAGGACATGCCGGCTCTCCTCAACCTCAATATGGCAGGCACTGAACCGCGATGACCGCGGCCGGGCACCACAGGGTGATCCAAGAAGGAGGAGCGCTGCCGGACGGGGATTGATTCCTGCGGACAGGTCCGTATCCGCCCGACTGCCGGGCGCGGTCGTGAGGCCGGCGGTCGGCCTCGGACACCTTCCGTGCTCCCGTCAGGAAGCGGTGGATCCTGGTCCGTGGCCACGAGGCCCGGCAAGCGGGGCTACGTCTTCCACGGAACCAGCACCGTCGCAGCGATCCGCTCATGGCTCCGGCCTTGCCCCTCCGGGCAGGCCCTGGCCCTTCGAGTCAGGCTTCCAGTCCTGGACGAGGAGCCCGGGCAGTACCTCGTCCAGGAACTCGCCCATCACTCAGGCCGAGGAGCGCAGGGCCCTAGTCCACCCACCTCCGCAACAGCTCCTCCCGCTCCGCCCCCCGGGGCGCGCTCCCCTCCCACGCGCGGCCCCACTCCGACATCGCCGCCAGCGTCGTGGCCATCGTCGCGGCGCCCTCCGTGAGGCGGGACAGGAGGGTCCGGGAGAGGTCTATCTCTGTCGGGGAGTAACCGACGGCCGCGGCCGCGTAGGCGGTCAACTCGTGTTCACCGCCGGGTGTTTCCACGCCCACCGTCATCATCGGCGGGATCTCGTCCGTCCAGCCCGGGCCTATGGACAGAGCCAGGTTCATCACTGTGTCCAGCGCCATGTCCTTGACCGCGCCGATCTGGCGCTTCAGGGTTTTCACGGGGACGTCCGCCACCGTCAGGGCACGTACGTCCTCCCACAGGTGGAGGCCGGACTGCCCGTCGCCGAGGGCCACCACGCCCTCGGGGGTCAGGCGTACCCCGGGAGCCAGACCGGACGGCTTCGCGCCCACGTACACATCGCCCTCGGCGATCCAGAACAGGCCCACCATGGGCATGGTTTGCTCACTTCCCCCGACGACAGCACCGCTGTCGTGTCACACATCGAACGATCAGGACGCCCTCCGCAACGCGCTAAGGGGCCGGGAAGTTCCCCCTTCCCGGCCCCTTCACGCGTTGCCCGAACTGTCGGACGCCCCTCAGCGCCGCTTGAGGTCCGCGACGAAGGCGGACCAGGCGGCGGCCCGGAACACGAGCGCCGGAGCGTCGGGGGTCTTGGAGTCGCGGACGGGGACGATGCCGGGGTGGCCGTCGGCTACTTCGAGGCAGTTGCCGCCCTCGCCACCGCTGTGGGTGGACTTGCGCCAGGTGGCGACCTCCAGGCAGTCGCCGCCGTCTCCGCCGCTGTAACTGGACTTGTGCCAGGTCGCCGTGGAGAGGTCGTACTCAGGATTGATCTTCATGCGCGTAATCCTCCGCCACTGAATCGATCAGAGCCAGGGATTCCTTGGGTGACAGCGCCATGGCCCTGACCAAATCGTAGGTCAGTTCGTGGCGGGCGACGGTGGCCGGATCGTCCTGCAACTGCCCTGTTCCTAGGCCTTGGATGTAGGCGAGAGGAGGCGCGTCCTCGAAGGCCATCAGCTTGAGGAAGCCATTCAGGGCCGCGTGGGCACCCGCATCGAACGGCAGCACCTGCACGATGACCCGGTGGCGCCGGACCATCGCCGTCACATGGCGCAGCGCCTCCGCCATGTCGGCGGGCTCGCCGACCTTGCGGCGCAGTACCGCCTCGTCCAGGACCGTCCACAACAACGGCTTTGCTGGATCGTCGAGCAGGTGCGAGCGCTCCAGCCTCGCCGTCACCAGCTCGTCGATGACCGCCTCCGTAGCCGTTGGCTGGTACGCGCGGAAGATCGCCCTCGCGTACGCCTCCGTCTGCAACAGGCCCGGGATCAGCAGCGGTGCGTACTCCTTGATCGCCGTCGCGATCGCTTCCGCCTCGGCCGCTTCCGCGAAGTGGTCCGGGTACTTCGACTTCGTCGACGCCTTGCAGTTCCGCTCGAAGAAGCCGCCCGTGCCCAGGACTTCGTCTATCTTCACCGCGTACTCGGGCATCATCCGGCGCGTGCCCGCCTCCAGCTGGCCGATGAACGAGCCGCTCACGAACAACGGCTGGCCCAGCTCCTCCTGAGTGAGGCCGGCCTTCTCGCGGGCGTGGCGCAGTTCCGCGCCGAGCAGGGCTCGGGGGGAGGAGGACGGGTCGAGTCCCTTGGGTCCGGGCATGGCAACTCCCTGTGCGACAGGTGGGTTTGTTGGGCTGCCGCTACTGGTCAGGCTAGTGCGCGCTCGGACACGCTGTGTGAGGAAAGCGAACACTCAGTGTGCGGAGGTGCCTGGTCATGGTGGTGCGATCGTCGGAGCGGCTGCGGGCGGCCGAAGAAGTGGTGCGGCAGTTGCAGGAGGGCCTGGAGGTGGTGTCGGTGACGCTGCCGTCGTTGCGGGTGGACGTGGTGTCGCTGGCGAGCGAGGCGCCGTACCCGCTGGTGGACCTGGGGCGGTGCAACCTCGACACGGCGATGCGGCTCGCCGCCGTCCTGCACGGGCTCAAGCCGTGACGGGCGGCGGGCCGCGTTGAGCAATCGTGAGGGCGGCATCTCCACTTCCATGAGGTCGAGATGCCGCCCTTTTCGTTCGTGCTTTCAGGCCCGCGACGGTTCCTGCTGCGGGGGTGCCGGCGTCGAGGAGCCGGCCACCGGGGGCGTCTCGGGGGCGTCCGTGGAGACGTTGAGGTCGGTCAGCATCTGCTGGGTGAAGCCGAAGTAGTACGTGGCCAGGAAGCCCGTGACGTAGCCGACGACCAGGCCGGCGGCGTAGATCGCGGCGACCGTGGCCAGGCTCTTGTCGCCGTCGAGGAGGGGGAACAGGGCCCAGCCGGACGGGCCGATGGCCGTCGAGCCCACCGAGTCGCCGAGCTGGTTGAGCAGGCCCACGACGCCGCCGCCGAAGGCGCCGCCGACGCACGCGGTGACGAACGGGCGGCCCAGGGGGAGCGAGACGCCGTAGATCAGGGGCTCGCCCACGCCCAGGAAACCGGGCGCGATCGCGGACCTGATGGTGCGGCGGATCGAGGTGTTGCGGGGGAGGCGGAGATAGACCGCGGCGGCCGCGCCGACCTGGCCCGCGCCCGCCATGGCGAGGATCGGCAGGAGGACGGTGAAGCCCTGCTGCTCGATGAGGGTGGCGTGGATGGGGATCAGGGCCTGGTGCAGGCCCAGCATCACGAGGGGGAGGAACAGGCCGCCGAGGACGAAGCCGGCGGCCACGCCGCCGGTGGACAGCAGCCAGCCGGCGAAGTCGCCGATGGCCGTGGAGATCTCACCGGCCACGAACATCAGGCCGAAGACGGTGACGAGGCCGGAGACCAGGACCGTGAGGGTGGGGGTGACCAGGACGTCCAGGGACTCCGGGACCCAGCGGCGGCACCATTTCTCGACGTACACCCCGAGGACCGCCGCGCCGAGCGCGCCCAGCACACCGCCCTGGCCCGGGGAGAGCGACTGGCCGAAGGCGTCGGCGTCGGCGACGCCCGGGAAGACGATGATCGCGGCGACCGCGCCGCCCAGGATCGGCGTACCGCCGAACTCCTTCGCCGTGTTCAGGCCCACGAAGACCGCGATCAGCGCCATGAAGCCGGTCGCGATGGCGGCGAGGGCGGGGGTGACGGCGGGGAGCCAGCCCAGGTTGATGAGCAGGCCGTTGAGGCCGGCGATGATGCCGCAGCCGATCAGGGCCGGGATCAGCGGGACGAAGATGTTCGCGATCCTGCGCAGGAACAGCTTGAAGGGGGTGGCGTTCCTCGCCTTCTGCCGGTCCTTGATCGCGGCGCCCTGTGCGGCCAGTTCGCCGGCGGTGGGGGTGGGGGCGGCCGTGGGGACGGGGGCGGCCGCTCGTTCCTCCGCCACCAGGGCCTCGAACTCCGGGGTGACCCGGGCGACCGTGCCCGGCCCGAGCACGATCTGGTACGTGTCGTCCTCGACCACGCCCATGACGGCGGACAGTGCCTTCAGTTCCTCGTCCCGGACGAGGGTGCGGTCGCGCAGGCCCAGGCGGAGCCGGGTCATGCAGTGGGCGATGGAGGTGACGTTCCCCGCGCCTCCGACGAGCGGAAGGATCGCGGCGGCGGTGGCGCGGTTCTTGGGTTCGGTCATGGTGCGGGTGCCTTGCTGTGCGGGAGGGGGGAGGAGGTGCGGGTGGTTCAGGTGGTACGGGCGGCCCGGAGGGCGGCGCGGAGGTGGCCCTGCGCTTCGTCGAGCAGGGCGGCGGAGGTGGGGCCGTCGACTCCGGAGAGGAGGACGAGGATGGCGTTCTTGACCTCGCCGTCGGTGGCGGTGAGCGCGGCCTCGATCTCCGCGTCCTGCGCGCCGGTGGCCAGGGCGACGATGCGGCGGGAGCGGGCGCGCAGCTTCTCGTTGGAGGCGCGGACGTCGACCATGAGGTTTCCGTACGTCTTGCCGAGCCGGATCATCGTGATGGTCGAGATCATGTTGAGGACGAGCTTCTGGGCCGTGCCCGCCTTGAGGCGGGTGGAGCCCGTGAGGAGCTCGGGGCCCACGACGACCTCCAGGCCGTGCTCGGCGGCGGCCGCGAGCGCGCTGTCCGCGTTGCAGGACAGCCCGATGGTGAGGGCCCCCGCGGCGCGGGCGTGTTCGACGGCGCCGATGGCATAGGGGGTGCGGCCGGAGGCCGAGATGCCGACGACGGTGTCGTCCGGGGTGAGGGCGAGGGCGTCCAGGTCCGCCGCCGCCAGCTCCCTGGAGTCCTCCGCGCCCTCGACGGCCTTGACCATCGCGGTCGGGCCGCCCGCGATCAGGCCGACGACCTCGGACGGGTCGGTGTTGAAGGTGGGTGGGCACTCGCTCGCGTCCAGCACGCCCAGCCGCCCGGCCGTGCCGGCGCCCGCGTAGACCAGGCGGCCGCCGCGGGCCATCCGCTCGGCGGTGGCGTCGATGGCGGCGGCGATGCGGGGGAGCTGGGCGGCGACGGCCTCGGGGACGGTGCGGTCCTCGCCGTTCATGATGCGGGCGATCTCGGCCGTCGGGAGCCGGTCGATGTCGGCGAGCTCGGGGCGGAACGCCTCGGTGGTGAGGGTGGCGAGCTGGGCGCGCAGTTCGCCGTAGGTGCGGGAGTCCCCGGGGGAGTCCGTGTCCCGGGAGGCCGTGCCCCGGGAGTCCGTGGCCGGGGTGGAGTTCGCGTTCGCGCGGGTGGAGGTCATGAGGAGGGCGGCTCTTTCTCGTCGTACAGGCTGGCTTCTAGCGGGTGCTGCCGCGCGGGGTGTGGCGGTGCGCGAGGGCCTCGTAGGAGGCGGCGAGGGCGGGGGCGGCCGTGTCGTACGTGCGCTGGGCCACGCCTATGAACAGGCAGTCCACGACGAGGAGCTGACTCGTACGGCTGGACATGGCGGCCGGGCGCAGCTCGCTCTCGCGGGCGGTCGAGGTGGTGAGGACGTGGTCGGCGTACTGCGACACGGGCCCGTCCGGGCGGCCCGTGATCGCGACCGTCGTCGCTCCCCGGTCGAAGGCGACGCGGAGGGGTTCTATGACGTCACCGGTCGATCCCGAGTGCGTGATGGCCACGGCCACGTCGCCGGAGCGCAGCTGCACGGCGTTGGTGACGGCCAGGTGCGGGTCGGTGTGCGCGTGCGCGATGAGACCGATGCGCAGCAGCTTCTGGGCGAGGTCCATGCCGACGAGGGAGGAGGCGCCGACGCCGTAGATGTCGATGCGGCGGGCCCCGGCGAGGGCGGTGACGGCGGCGCCGAGCTGGACGGTGTCCAGGCCGGCGGCGGTGTCGGCGAGGGTCTGCTGCTCGTCGTACGCCAGCTTGGTGACGACGTCGGCGATCGGGTCGTCGACCGCGATGTCGGCGGTCACGGCGGGCGCCCGGCCCGACTGCTGCTGGGCGGCGAGCCCGGCGAGCGCGAGGCGCAGGTCGCGGTAGCCGGGGTAGCCGAGGAGGCGTGCGGTACGGACGACGGTGGCCTCGCTGGTGCCGGTGAGCTCGGCGAGACCGGTGACCGTGAGGGCGGAGCAGCCGGCCGGGTCGGCCGCGACGGCCTCGGCGACGCGCTGCATGGAGCGGGTCATGGACGGGGCGAGGGTCCGTACCTTGGCGGCCAGGGCGGCGGGCGCGGGCGGGGCGGAGCCGCTGCCGGTGGTGCCGGCGGCCCCGGTGAAAATTTCCTTCACTTCATTGGTCACTCTTGAAAGATATTTTCGAGCCGGTGGGCCGTCAACCCCACGTCCGCCCTGTGCGGGGCGCGGGACAATGGCTCCATGGAACCCCTCACGTCCCCGCTCGAACAGGCCCTGCACGTCGCCCGCGCCCTGGTCATGGCCGACCTCACGGCCCGTGACGTGGCTCAGGCGGACGTCGTGTCGATGGTCGAGGACGCGGTCGCGCAACGCCGGTGGTGGGTGGAGCAGTGGCCGGATGGCGCGGCGTACGTGACGGGGCTGATAGCCCAGGACGTGCAGGACGCGCTTCTGGAGCGGTACGGCCGCTGGCCGCTCTGCCCGGTCTGCGCGGACGGGGAACCGCACGCCCTGGAGGTCGAGCCGGAGCTGGGGGCCGACCCGCACTGGGTGTGCACGAAGGCGGCCGTCATGGTGGCACCGGTCGGCGGCCTGACGTGACGGTCTACATCGACCCGCCGACCTGGCCGGGGCACGGCCGCATGTGGTCGCACCTGGTGAGCGACGTCTCGTACGAGGAACTGCACGCGTTCGCGGCCGCCATCGGGTGCCCGGCGCGGGCGTTCGAGCGCGATCACTACGACGTGCCGGACGTGCGGTACGCGGACGCGGTGGCGGCGGGGGCGGTGGAGGTCGGCTCGAAGGAGCTGGTGCGCCGGCTCACCGCGGCGGGGCTGCGGCGGCCGAAGGGGCGGCCGGCGCCGGAGTGACCCCCGGAGGGTGTCCGGGGGCCGGGGACGCCGGGGGCCGGGGCGGGGTGCGGGGGGTTCGTTCAGGCGCCGGTGCGCTGCGTCGCGGCCGTGTCCGGGGCGGGGGCGGGTGCGGGCACCGGTGCGGGCGCCGACGCCGACGCCGCGATCAGGCGTGAGCCGCCTCCGCGCTGGAGCCGCAGCGAGAACACCACCGCCACCAGTGCCAGTACCGTCATCGCCGCGCCCGCCCACGCCGTCGAGGAGAAGCCGAAGCCCGCGTCGATCACCGTGCCGCCGAGCCAGGGGCCGCCCGTGTTGCCCAGGTTGAAGGCGGCCGTCGTGGTCGCGCCCGCCAGGGTGGGGGCCGCGCCGGCGACGTTGAACATCCGGGCGTTGAGCGCGGGCGCCGTGTAGAACGCCGAGAGGCCGAGCAGGAACGACAGGGCCACCGCCACCACCGCGCTCGAAGCGAAGAGGGCCAGTACGGCCAGGAAGACCGTCGAGGCCGCGATGCCGCTGATCAGTACGCCGAAGAGGTGCGCGTCGGCGACCCGGCCGCCGACGGTCGTACCCACCAGCGCGCCGATCCCGAACAGCGCCAGGATCGTCGGCACCCAGCCGGCGTCGAGGCCCGCCACGTCCGTCAGCAGCGGCGCGAGGTAGCTGAAGGCGCAGAAGACGCCGCCCGCCGCGAGCGCCGTGATGGCGATCGCGAGCCAGACCTGGCCGTCACGGTAGATCGCCAGCTCCCGCTTGAGCTGCGGCTTCCGGGCGGGCAGCGGGATGCGCGGGATCAGCGTCACGACACCCACCAGCGCGACGGCCGAGGCGGCGCCCACCGCCCAGAACGCCGACCGCCAGCCGAAGTGCTCGCCGAGGAACGCGCCGGCGGGCACACCGAGCACGTTCGCGATGCTCAGGCCGCCGATCATGACGGCCATCGCCCGCGCCCGGTGGTTCACCGGCACCATCGCGATGGCGACCGCCGCCCCCACCGCCCAGAACCCGGCGCACGCGAAGGCGCTCACGACGCGCGAGGCGAAGAGCAGCTCGTACGTCGGGGCCAGCGCGCCGGCGACCTGCCCGAGGCCGAAGACCGTGATCAGGGCGATCAGGGTCGTACGGCGGGGGAGGCGCAGTGTGGCCACGGCCAGCAGGGGCGCGCCGATCACCATGCCGATGGCGAAGGCCGAGATCAGCAGTCCGGCCCGGGGGATGGACACGCCCATGTCGTCGGCGATCGGTGGCAGCAGCCCGGAGAGCATGAACTCGCTCGTTCCGAGGGCGAAGACCGCCATTCCGAGTATGTACACGGCCAGGGGCATGCGGGTGCGGCGATCGGCGGAGTCAGGCATGGCAGTTGAAAACACCACTGACGCCGCCCGCATTCCCGCCGGTGTTCCCGGCGGCTTCGCCGGCACCCCGGCTCAGGCGGTGAGCAGGTCCAGCTCCGTCGTCAGGTTCTGCCGCGCCCGCGCCTCCCACTGCGCTCGCCCGTGCGGCGTGCGGAACAGCGCGGGCAGCTCCAGGAGCTGCCGGAGCACCGCGGCGCGGCCCTCGCGGAACGTGTCGTCGGGGACGAAGCCGTACTCCTCGCGCACCGCCGCGGCGTAGGCGGCGTACGACGCCGGGGGCGCGGCCAGGATCGCCAGGTCCGCGTCGCACAGGGCCTCGCCGTTGGTGTCGCCCGGGGCGGGGTCGTGGCCGGCGGTGAGGCGGACCAGGCGGGCGACTTCGGCCGTACGGGCGTCGTCGAGACCCAGCTCGGACAGGGCGCGCTCGGCGAGTACGGCACTGCGCTCCTCGTTCTCGGAGCGGTCGGGGCGGTAGACCGCGTCGTGGAACCAGGCGGCGAGGCGGACCGCGGCCGGGTCGCCGGCGTGGGCGGCGAGCGTGTCGAGGTGGCCGAGGACCGCGACCAGGTGGTCGGTGGAGTGGTAGCGGCGCTGCGGTTCGGCCCAGCGGGCGAGGAGGTTCTCGGCGTACGGGCGAGGGTCGGCGGCCCGGTCGTCGTCTCCGGCGGGGACGGTGTCCAGCCAGCGGCGGACCAGGTCGTCGTGCGCGGGGTGCCGGTCGTCGGCGGGGGTGTCGGCCGTGGCGTTCATGTCCCTCATTCTGCCGTCGGGCGCGCCGGTTCAGGAGGGCCCGTCGCGTTCCCGCGGTGTCCCCGTGGTCTTCACCGGCGTGCGCTGATGCGCTGGCGGGGCGTGGGCCCTAGGGTGGACATTGGACTAGACCTGTAGTCGCCGTTTTCCGAGTTCCCGAGGAATGAGGTCCCATGAGCAACCGTGCAGTCCTGGAGGTGATCGCCCTCGACGCGCAGGACGCGATCGCCGCCCAGTCCGGAGGGGCGGACCGGCTGGAGCTGGTCACCGACATGGCGGCGGACGGCCTGACCCCGTCCCGCGAGACCTTCGGACGCATCCGCGCGGCGGTGGAGATCCCGCTGCGCGTGATGCTGCGGCTGACGGACGGATTCGCCGCGGGGGACGTCGACGCGCTGGTGCGGGCGGCGCGGGGGATGCGCGCGGAGGGGGCCGACGAGTTCGTGCTGGGCTTCCTCGACGCGGACGGGACCCCCGACCTGGTCGCCGTCGAGCGGGTCGTGGCGGAGATCGAGGGATGCCGCTGGACGTTCCACCGGGCGATCGACCGCGCGGCGGACCGCGACGCGCTGCGCAAGCGGCTCGCGGAGCTGCCCGGCCTGGACGCGTACCTGACCGCCGGCGCGGCGGAGGGGGTCGACGCGGGCCTGCCGGTGCTCGTGGCGGAGGCGGCGCGGCGCGGCACACCGGGGTACGAGCCGCAGATCCTGGTCGGGGGCGGCCTGCGCCTCGGTCACCTGCCGGAGCTGCGGGCGGCGGGCATCGACGCCTTCCACATCGGCGGGGCGGCGCGGCCGGGAGGCTGGACGGGCCCGGTGTCGGCGGAGGCGGTACGGACGTGGCGGACGACGCTGGACGCGTAGGGGGGTGCGGGGGTGCGGGTGCAGGGGTGCGGTGCCGCTGCGCGGAGCTGTTCCCCTGCCCGCCCCTTCCCGGACCGGGGCTCCGCCCCGGGCCCCGGTTCCCAAGCGCCGGACAGGCTGAAAGCTGCCGCACGGGCGCAACCGGCGCAGCCGTATCGAGCCCGTCCGGCGATTGAGGACACGCCCGGATGGCGGTCCAGGGCCCGAGCCCGGGGCGGTGCCCCGGTCAGCCGAGGGCCGGCGGGAGAGGGGCCCGGTGGACGATGGTGAGGCCCGACACCGCTCGGGTCAGGGCCACGTACAGCCGCCGCAGCCCCGTCCGCTCGTCCGGCTCGCCCTCCACCACCGCCGCCGGCTCGTCCAGCACCACGTAGTCGTACTCCAGACCCTTC
This sequence comes from Streptomyces altiplanensis, assembly GCF_053591575.1. Classification (NCBI taxonomy): domain Bacteria; kingdom Bacillati; phylum Actinomycetota; class Actinomycetes; order Kitasatosporales; family Streptomycetaceae; genus Streptomyces; species Streptomyces altiplanensis. Next base: position 43,015 of record NZ_JBSFUB010000050.1, read on the forward strand.
GCCAGCGACGCCGGCACCAGCGTCAGCCGCGCCCGCGCCGTCGTCTCCTCGCCGGGGGAGAGGTACGCGTGGCCCGCCGCGGCAAGGGCCGCCGCCAGCTCCGGGATGCGCGCGTCCGCCGCGATCAGTCCCGTCGAGCCCTCGTGGCGCAGCGCCTCGGCGCAGGCCGACACCACCGCTTCGGACACCACCGCACCGGACTCCACCCGCCGCACCGACAGCGAGCCGGGGCTCTCCCGCACGGACGACACCGGCGCCAGCCCCGGCGAGATCGACGGCAGCAGCCGCGACGCGTACGCGATGACGTCGCGCGGCACCCGGAAGCCCGCCGTCAGCTCCTCGACCGCCGCGTCCGGCTTGCCCAGGTGCCGCAGCGCCTCGGCCCAGCCCGCGGTGGCCCACGGCGTCGTGCCCTGCGCCAGGTCGCCCAGTACCGTCGCCGAGCCCGTCGTGCAGCGGCGGCCCACCGCGCGGTACTGCATCGGCGACAGGTCCTGCGCCTCGTCGAGTACGACATGGCCGAGCGAGTGCGTACGCGAGACCAGGTCGCTCGCCTCGTCGATGAGCACCGCGTCCGCCGCCGACCACTTCGCCGACTTCACGCTCCTGGGCGGCTTCGGCCACAGGATCGTCTTCTGCTCGTCGGCGCTCAGCAGCCCTTCGGCGTGCTCCGCCAGGAACTCCGCGTCCGACAGCAGCCGCAGGACCAGCTTCGCCGGGTCGACCGCCGGCCAGACCGCCTTGACGGCCGCCTTCACCGCCGGGTTGCGGGCCACCGTGTCCTGCACCCGGTCGTCGGGGGCCTCGCCCGCCTCCTCCATCCGTACGAGCACCGCGTGGGCGATGCGCCGCGGCAGCGCGTCATGGGCGGCGCCGTAACGGATGTCGCGGGCCAGCAGCTCGCTCACGATCTCCTCCAGTTCGTACGCCGGCACCCGCCAGCGGCGCGAGCCGCGCACCACGACCACCGGCTCGGCGGGAACGGTGACGTGCGAGCGCAGCGCCCGCCGCAGGACCTCCGCCATCCGCGCGTCGCCCTTGATCACCGCGGCGTCCGCCCCGTCCGTGCCGCGCACCCCGGCGTGCGGCGCCACCAGATCGTCGACCGTGGCCTGCTTGACCTCCAGCTCGCCCAGCGCGGGCAGGACCTGCTCGATGTAGTGGAGGAAGGACTTGTTCGGGCCGATGACCAGCGTGCCGGTCCTGGCCAGCCGCTCGCGGTGCGCGTAGAGGAGGTACGCGACCCGGTGCAGGCCCACCGCCGTCTTCCCGGTCCCCGGCCCTCCCTGCACGCAGACGCTGCCGGACAGGCCCGACCGTACGATCTCGTCCTGCTCGGGCTGGATCGTCGCCACGATGTCCCGCATCGGGCCGACGCGCGGGCGCTCGATCTCCGCCTGGAGCAGCTTGCTGCTCCGCTCCCCGGACTCCGCCGGGTCGGAGAGGTGCTCGTCCTCGTACGCCGTGAGCTCGCCGGCCGTGTAACCGAAGCGGCGGCGCAGCCCGACGTCCAGCGGGTCCTTCCGGGACGCCCGGTAGAAGGGCTGGGAGACGGGCGCGCGCCAGTCGATGACCATCGGATCGCCGTCCGCGTCGTGGACGTGGCGCCGGCCGATGTAGAAGCGCTCGCCCTCCGCGCCCTCGGCCCGGTCCGCGCCGACCGCGTGGAGGTAGTCGAGGCGGCCGAAGAAGAGCGGGGTGTGGGAGAGGTCGGCCAGCGACTTGATGCGTTCGTCGATCTGGGCGCCGAGGACGGCGGCGTTCACCCAGTTGGCGGTGACGTCGCGGATGTCGAGGGCCTCGGCGTCCTCGCGCATGGCGCGCAGCGCGGCGCGCGAGGCGGTGAGGTGGGCACGCTCGCGGCTCAGTGGATCGGTTCCGGTTCTGGTGCCGGTGCCGGTGCCGGAACCGGACCCCGGCTCGGGCGAGGGCTTGGTCCCGGGCTCGGTCTCGGGGATGGGGGCATGGCTGGGACTGGGCGCGGACACGGTGTTGCCTCCGGGGGGATCGCGACGTGGGCCGGCCGGTTTCCGTCCGGGCGGCGGCGCTCCACGGAGGGAGGCGGGAAGACCGGGGATTGTAGCCGCGGTGCCGCGCCGCGGGCCAATGGATTTCCGCCTCGGGCGGCGGCTCCCGGAGCCGGCCGTCAGGGTGGGGGTCAGGGGCGGGGTCGGGGTCGTAGTCGGGGTCGCAGGGGGCCCTCAGGAGGAGGGCGGGGGCCCGGAGTTCAGCCCGTAGACCGTTGTGCGCAGAATGTCCGGACCTCATCCTGGAGATATGGCTTCAGCAACCTTCACCCCAGGCCCCTCCACCCACCACACCCGCCCCGCCGGTGCGACCGCCGCGGGCGCCGCCCCCCACCCCGGCCACCGGATCGGTGACGCCCTGCGCGCCGTCAAGGTCTTCGTGGGCGCGGCGTTCGGCGTGGCCGTCCTCGGCGAGTACGCACAGGAAGCGGGTGTGAAGCGCCGCTGACCACGCGGCTCCGCGGGTCCGCCCGCCGATCCACTAGGGTCGCGGCCGTGGAACTCCGCAGCGTGACATCCCGATCACAGGGCGTACCGGCCCGGACGCCCGCCGACGTCAACGGCATCACCGGCATCAACGGCAACACCGGCGCCAACGGCAACACCGGCGCCAACGGCATCACCGGCGCCGCCGGTGTCCTGCTCGCCGTGTCGCTGGCCGCGCTGGGCGCGCTGTGCGTACTCCAGCACATCCCCATGGTCGACGCCCTCGTCTACCGGGCGGAAGGCGCGGCGGTCACGAACGGCACCGATCTGTACGGATTCACCGTCACCCAGTGGCAACTGCCCGCCACCTACCCGCCGTTCGCCGCGATCCTCTTCGTGCCGACCACCTGGCTGCCGCTGGGCGGCCTCAAGATCGCCTTCGCCGCCGGCAACGCCGCGCTCCTCGCGCTCCTCGTCCACCTCTCCTGCCGGTTCGCCCGGCTCCCCGCCACGCCTGCCCTCGTCCTCGCGGCCACCGCGCTCGGCCTGTGGCTCGAACCGGTCTTCCAGACCATCCTCTTCGGTCAGATCAACCTCGCCCTCGCCTGTCTCGTCCTCTGGGACCTGACCCGTACGGACGACGCGATCGGCAAGGGCTTCGCGCTCGGTGTCGCGGCGGGCGTCAAGCTGACGCCCGCGATCTTCATCGTGTACCTGCTGCTGACGGGGCGGGTACGCGCCGGCCTCACCGCCCTCGCGTCGCTGACCGGCACGGCCCTGCTCGGCGCGCTCGTACTGCCGCACGCCAGCGTCGACTTCTGGACCCGCAGGCTCTTCGAGACCGGCCGGGTCGGCAAGGCGTGGATCGTCGACAACCAGTCGCTGCAAGGGGTGCTGGCCCGCGTCCTGCACACCCCGGAGCCGGGCCCGGTGTGGCTCGCGGCAGCGGCGGGCGTCGCGGTGGCGGGGCTGTGGGCCGCGCGCCGGGCGGCGGTCGTGGCGGGCCGCGAGCCGTGGGGCGTGCTGGCCGCCGCCGCGACGGGGCTGCTGATCTCGCCGATCAGCTGGTCCCACCACTGGGTGTGGTGCGTGCCGGTGCTCGCGGTGCTCGCCGCCGAGGGACGGTGGCGGGCGGCCGGAGCGGTGGCCGTCGCCTTCACGGCGCGCACGCTGTGGCTGGTGCCGCACGACGGGGCGCTGGATCTCCGGCTCCCGTGGTGGCAGCAGCCGCTCGCGTCCCCGTACCCGCTGCTGGGGCTGGCCCTGCTGGTGTACGCGGCGACGGGGCCGGCGCGGGCCCGGCGGGCCCCGTCCCTCCCGCGCCCCGTCCCTGCCCGCGGTGGGGCGGGCGGCTCGGCCTCCTGGCTTCCCGCGTCCCCGGGCGGGCCGGAATCCCGTCCGGGGCGGACGGGGCCGCCGGACGGGACGGAATCACCCGGACGGGCAAGGCGGGCAAGGAGGGCAAGACGGGTGCGGCAGGCGCGGCGGGCGTGACGGGCGAACAGGGCCGGCGGGGCGAAGCGGCCTGCCGTCGGCCGGAATAGCCCCGGAAGAAAGGGAGTTGGAAGCGGGGACTCACCGATTCCCCCGGGCCGCGGCCGGCTTCACGCCCCTTCGGCGGTCGCGTCCAGGGGGCCGAGACCGGAGCAGACATGACCACCGACACGCCCCGCGGCACGGACCGTTCGTTCCTCTTCGTCCTCGGCAGCTCCCGCCCCGACGGCAACACCGAGATCCTCGCGCGGGCCGCCGCCGAGCAGCTGCCCGCCGGTGTCCCGCAGCGCTGGGTGGACCTGGCCCGGCTGCCGTTGCCCGACTTCCAGGACGGACGGCACGAGACCGACACCTGGCCCGCCGGGGAGAACGAGGAGACGCTGCGGCAGGCCACGCTGGAGGCCACCGACATCGTCCTCGCCTCACCCCTGTACTGGTACACGCTCTCCGCGCAGACCAAGCGCTACCTCGACTACTGGTCGGGCTGGCTGAGGGACCCCGCCTCGGACTTCAAGGAGCGGATGGCCGGCCGGACCCTGTGGGGGGTGACGGTCATGGCGGACGACGACGAGGCCGTCGCCGACGGGCTGACGACCACCCTCAACCACTCGGCGGCGTACCTGCGGATGCGGTTCGGCGGGGTGCTGTTCGGCAACGGCTCCCGGCCCGGTCAGGTCCGGGACGACGAGCGGGCGGCGATCCGCGCCAAGACGTTCTTCCAGCGCGAGGCCCCGCTCGCCCGGTTCCCCCACGAGGAGGAGGAGGCCGGGCGGCAGCGGTAACCGGACCGGGCCCGAGACCGGGTCGCGAAGCCCGGGGCCCGGGGCCCGCGATCCGGGCCCCGGGTCCGCGTTACGGCGTGGTGCCGTCGTCCGCCATCAGCTCGTCCGCGTCCACGATCCGGTACGCGTAGCCCTGCTCCGCCAGGAACCGCTGGCGGTGCGCCGCGAAGTCCTGGTCGATCGTGTCGCGCGCGACCACCGAGTAGAAGTGGGCCTGGTGGCCGTCCGACTTCGGCCGCAGGACCCGGCCCAGGCGCTGCGCCTCCTCCTGACGCGACCCGAACGTGCCCGACACCTGGATGGCGACCGTCGCCTCCGGCAGGTCGATCGAGAAGTTCGCGACCTTCGACACGACGAGCACACTGATCTCGCCCTGCCGGAACGCGTCGAAGAGCTTCTCGCGCTGCGCGTTCGACGTCTCGCCCTTGATGACCGGTGCGTCCAGGTGCTCGCCCAGCTCGTCGAGCTGGTCGATGTACTGGCCGATGACGAGGATCTGCTGGCCGGCGAACTTCCGTACCAGCGCCTCCGTCACCTTCCGCTTGGTCGCGGTCGTCGCGCAGAACCGATACTTCTCCTCCGCCTCGGCCGTCGCGTAGGCCAGCCGCTCGCCGTCGGTGAGGTTGACCCGTACCTCGACGCAGTCGGCGGGCGCGATGTAGCCCTGCGCCTCGATCTCCTTCCACGGGGCGTCGAAACGCTTCGGGCCGATGAGGGAGAAGACGTCCGACTCGCGGCCGTCCTCGCGCACGAGCGTCGCCGTCAGACCCAGGCGCCGCCGCGCCTGGAGGTCGGCCGTGAACTTGAAGACGGGTGCGGGCAGCAGGTGCACCTCGTCGTACACGATCAGGCCCCAGTCGCGGGAGTCGAAGAGTTCCAGGTGCGGGTAGACGCCCTTCCGCCTCGTCGTCAGGACCTGGTACGTCGCGATGGTGACCGGGCGGATCTCCTTGCGCGTACCGCTGTACTCGCCGATCTCGTCCTCGGTCAGCGACGTGCGCTTCACCAGCTCGTGCTTCCACTGGCGGGCCGAGACGGTGTTCGTGACCAGGATCAGGGTCGTCGCCTTGGCCTGCGCCATCGCGCCCGCGCCGACCAGCGTCTTGCCCGCGCCGCAGGGCAGGACCACGACGCCCGAGCCACCGTGCCAGAAGCCCTCGACGGCCTGCTTCTGGTACGGGCGCAGCGCCCAGCCGTCCTCCGCGAGGTCGATCGCGTGGGCCTCACCGTCGACGTAACCCGCGAGGTCCTCGGCCGGCCAGCCCAGCTTGAGCAGCGTCTGCTTGATCTGGCCGCGCTCGGAGGGGTGCACGGCGACCGTGTCCGCGTCGATCCGGGCGCCGACCAGCGGCTGGACCTTCTTCGAGCGGAGGATCTCCTCCAGCACCGGGCGGTCGGTGGTCGTCAGGACGAGACCGTGCACGGGGTGCTTGGAGAGGGTCAGACGGCCGTAGCGGGCCATCGTCTCGGCGACGTCGACGAGCAGCGCGTGCGGGACCGGGTAGCGGGAGAACTCGACGAGCGCGTCGACGACCTGCTCGGCGTCGTGCCCAGCGGCCCGCGCGTTCCACAGACCGAGCGGCGTCACCCGGTAGGTGTGGATGTGCTCGGGGGCGCGTTCCAGCTCGGCGAAGGGCGCGATGGCGCGGCGGCAGGCGTCGGCGCGCTCGTGGTCGACTTCCAGGAGCAGGGTCTTGTCGCTCTGGACGATGAGGGGTCCGTTCACGCGGGTTTCGGCCCTTTCTGCGGCAGGTCGGCCCGTACGGCCAAACGTCCAGTGTGCCGTACCGCGTGCGATACGGGTCGGGAGCGCGGGTAGACGGATGTCCATGACAGCTGAAGCGGAACCTCGTGTCCCCTGGTGGCGGACGGTACTGCGGGCCCTCGCGGTGGTCGCGGCCTTCGTCGGTCTCGTCCTGTTCTCGGCCGTACTGGCACGGCTGACCCTCGCTCCCTCGCAGGCCTCGGAAGACCTGGTCACCACCAATCTGACGCCCGGCGCCTCACTGCGGCAGTACGCCGAGGACTACACCTTCCTCGCCGCGTGCAAGCAGATCGGCGGCAACCTGCTGCTGGGCATGCCCTTCGGGCTGCTGCTGCCGGTGCTTGTGCCGCGCTCGCTGCGGCTGCTGCGCGTGGTGGTCCTCACGGTGCTGGTGATGGTGCTGGTGGAGCTGGCGCAGGGCGCGATGGTCACGGGCCGGGCGTTCGACGTCGACGACGTGATCCTCAATACGACGGGCGCGCTCATCGGCTACTTCCTCCTCGGCCGCAGGATCGGCCGGGCGGTGCGTGTGCGGCGTGCGCCGCGGGAGCGGGGGCGGGGGCGGGAAGACGCGGTGCCTTCCGGCCAGTGACCGCACCGGGGCGGGTCCGGCTTCCGCCGCGTCCCGGGGCGCCGCGTTCAGGGGCGCCGCCCCGGGGGCAGAGCCCCGCCCCTACGGGCTGTCCGCCAGTTCCGCCACGCCCGTGATGCGGTGCAGCGGGTACGTCCGCACCTCGTCGGCCGTGTGGTCGTACGCCGTGACGAAGCCGCCCTCCACCCGCACCGGCGCGATCACGCGCTGGCTCGCCGCGCCGTCCGCGTTGACGTAACCGATCCACACCGCGGACCCGGTGAGGGCGGCGGCCTGGACCGTGGCGAGCGTCTCCGCGGACGTGGTGCGCGGCAGCTCGCCGGGGGCCGTCGTCCCGGTTCCCGACGCGGCCGCCGGGGTCTCCTTGCGTACCGCCGTGGACGCCATGTCCCCGGCCCGGATCGCCCGCAGCGCGGCGCCCAGCAGCGTGTCGTCCGGGGCCGGCGGTCCCTCGGGGACGGGCGCGGGGGCGGTGCGCGGCGGGGTGCGGTAGGAGTGGGCCCGGGTGATCAGTACGTCTCCGGCCGCCGACTCGGCGGCCGGCGCGAAGCCCATCGT